>JAGOBZ010000305.1 GCA_017999015.1 Kiritimatiellia bacterium | reverse complement strand
GTTGGTATCCGCACACCGACGGCACGGGCCGCTCGCTGGTGGTGCGTGATCCGGTCGCGCCGCAGGACGGCGTGCTGGGCGAGGCCGTCACATGGGGCATCTGCAACACGCCCCTCGGCACGCCCGGCGCGAGCGACGCCACGGTCGCCCAGGCGTATTACGGCTGGGACAATTTCACCTTCACCGCGGCGCAGCGCGACGACCCGCTGGTGGGCGGGCCTTACGCCGATCCGGACGGCGACGGCCGCGTCAACTGGGCCGAGTACGCGCTGGGCTGCGATCCGTGGACGCCGGACGAGCGGCCGCTCGGGTTCGCGCTGGTCACCTATGCGAAACGTCGCTATGCGTCGGTGGCCTTCGATCGTCCGTCCAACGCGCTTGACGTGCAGTACACCGTGCTGGCCACCGGCGACCTGCAGTGGGAACTCTTTTCGCCGGTCGGCTCCGCGCTCTACCAGACGGTTCCCCTCGGTGACGGCCGCGAAACGGTCACGCTGCGCGAGACCGCGACCGCCACCGCGCCGCGCCGGTTCCTGAAACTGCGGGTCGATTTCACGCCGTAGGCTGAACGGGGCCCGGTGCAAACTGTGCGCGGTAGGCCTTTGGCGTGAGGCCGGTCGATGTCTTGAAATGGCGGGAGAAGTAGAAAACGGTGTCGAACCCGGTTTGCGCGGCGATCTCGCTGACTGAGAGATCCGTGGACGATAGAAGGTCTTGCGCGCGGCTGATCCGGATCGCGTTCTGAAACTGCGCCGGGGGAATGCCTGTCTGCTCTTTGAAGCGATGCCTGAACGTCGTGTAGCCGAGCCCCAGATCGCCGGCCAAGCGTTTGAAATCGATGGCGGCGGTCGCGTTCATCAGAATGTGGTTCTGCGCCTCTCGGATGAGGCCGGACACCCGTCCTTTGGCGCCGACGCTCCGGACGCGCTCCTGGATCAGGCCGAGCAGGACAAGGATCTCGCCGGCGTTTGAAAAGGGCGTCCCGGCGGGATCCTGCTCGACTCTGTTGACCAAGGCGATGAACCGCTGGCGCAACGCCTCATCCACGCCGATCCTCAGAACCGGTTTCTTGGGACTGAAGAAGGGGGCCAGCATGGGGCGGGCCGCCAGGTCGCCGTTGAAGCCGATCCACTGTTCGTCCCAGCCGGTGGCCGGATCGGGCGAGTACCGGTGCCAGATCCCGGGAAAGAGAACGAACACGTCGCCGGCCTCGATGGCGCGACGGCCCGTGCCGCGCGTTTCAAAGGCGCCGCGGCCGCGCGTGATGTAGATCACCTGATACTCGGCGAGCGTGCGGCCCTTCGTCCATCCGTCGGCGTAGGCGTCAGGGTGTCCGCGCGGCGGATACGGCGTGCCGGGCTCGATCACGGTGTAGCCGCAGTCGGTCAGAAACAACCCCCACTTTCGCTGCTCGGCCAGCACGGGCAGGTAGCGGAAGCGTGATTTCGGTGACGATGCCAGCGCTTTCATGGGCTCGACTCTCTCGCAATCTTAAATTTTGTCCACAGATTACGCAGATTTCCGCAGATCGTCATCCCTTTTGTGTCCATCTGCGTCATCTGCGGATAACATGACCCCTCTTGCTAAAACGGTCCTTCGCAAAACGACGCACAGCGTATATGGAAAACGAGAAAAGCTCAACCACCTTGCCATAAAATGTAAAACTTTTGCCACAATGTGCATGGCCATTCCCGGGCTGGGCGGGGGATACTGTCCGCCATGAACGGGACCCTCGTGATGAAAGACAACGTTAAGGTCGGATTCTTCAGCATCGGGCTCGAGACCTACTGGGCTCAGTTCAAGGGGCTGAAAGAAAACCTGCTGGGCTATCACGCGCAGATCCGCAGGGAAATCGAGGGCTACGGGACCGAGATTGTGGACGGCGGTCTGGTGGACAATCCGGTCAAGGCTCGCACGGCGGGCCGGCTGTTCCGGGCCGAGGGCGCGGAGGTCGTTTTTCTTTTCATTTCGACTTACGCGCTCTCATCAACCGTGCTGCCGGCGGTGCAGGAGGCGGGGCTTCCCGTGGTGGTGCTCAACATCCAGCCTGTGGCGCAACTCGATTACGAGAAATTCAACGCGCTGGGTGACCGCGGGGTGATGACCGGGGTGTGGCTGGAGCACTGCCAGGCGTGCAGCGCGCCGGAGATCGCCTGCGCCTTCAACCGCGCGGGCATCGACTACCATCTGGTGACCGGCCACCTGCACGACCCCGAGGTGTGGCGCGAGCTGCGCGACTGGACCGACGCGGCACGGGTGCGTGCGGGCATGCGCGAGAACAGGCTTGGCGTGCTGGGCCACTACTACTGCGGCATGCTCGATGTCTACACCGACCTGACACAGCAGTCCGCAGTCTTCGGCACGCATATCGAGCTGCTGGAGATGTGCGAACTGCATGCGCTGCGCGAGGCGGTCACGAAGCGGCAGGTCGCGGGAAAACTGAAGGATTTTAAGCAGAGTTTTGATGTCGCGAAGACCTGCAAGCCTGCGGAGCTGGATCGGGCCGCACGCACGGCGGCGGCTCTGGACGCGCTGGTTGCGAAGTACGCTCTCGGCGCATTGGCTTATTACTACGAGGGCCAGCCCGGCAACGCCTACGAGAACATCGTGACCTCGGTGATCGCGGGCAACACGCTGCTGACCGGACGCCATGTGCCGGTGGCGGGAGAATGTGAAGTCAAAAACGCCCAAGCGATGAAAATACTAGACCTGTTCGGCGCGGGCGGGTCGTTCTCGGAATTCTATCTGGCGGATTTCAAGGACGACGTGGTTTATCTCGGACATGACGGGCCGGCGCACTTCGCCATTGCGGAGGGGCGGGTGGGGCTCGTGCCCGTGCCGGTCTACCACGGCAAGCCCGGCAAGGGGCTGTCGATCCAGATGACGGTCAGGCACGGCCCAGTGACGCTGCTGGCGGTGGTACAGCGCCGCGACGGTAAACTCATGCTGCTGACGGCCGAGGGTGAGTCGGTGCCCGGTCCGGTGCTGCTGATCGGCAACACCAACAGCCGCTACCGATTCGCCATCGGGGCCAAGGCGTTCATGAATGCGTGGAGCAAGGCCGGCCCGGCGCATCACTGCGCGATCGGCGTGGGGCACCTTGCGGGCAAGATCGAGAAATTGGGTGCGCTGTTGAAAATTGAGACGGCGTGCGTGTGTTGAACGAAAAACAAACCGTTCTGCAAAGAGCGGGAAGGAGGCAGAGGTGAAGGCAAGAGCAACAGTGGCGGTCCTTGCGGCCGCGGCGGTCCTCGGGGCCGCAGGAACATCGTGGGCCATGCCGTCAGTGTCGGGAGTGAGCATGACCCAGCGGGACAACTCCCGCACGGTAGATATCGGTTACACGCTCGCGGGCGAGGCGGCGATCATCACGCTCAGTATCGAAACGAACGGCGTGGCGCTGCCGGACAGCGCGGTGACGACGCTCGCCGGCGATGTCTGCAAGGTTGTGGAGCCGGGCACCCGTTCCATCGTGTGGAACGCGGGCGCGGACTGGCCCGAGAATGTGACTGAGAATGCCAAGGCGCGCGTGACCGCTTGGCTGACGAATGCGCCGCCGCAGATCATGGTGATTGATCTCAGCAAAGGTACGGCTGCCACAGCGTTGAACCCGTATCCTGTCTACTATTACACCAGCTTGGAAGCGTTGCCGGGCGGCGGACTGTCGAACGCCACATATAAGACCGAAGGGTTGGTCATGCGGAAAATTTCATCGGGGAATTTTGCCATGGGGGATGAGGCGACCGCCGGGGCGAGCGTCATGGTCACGCTCACCCATGACTTCTACGCCGGTATTTATGAGGTGACTCAGAAACAGTGGTACAAGGTGATGGGGACGGACCCGTCGGATATCAAGAACCCGATGGGGCCTGTGGAAAAAGTGTCGTACTATCAGATTCAAGAGAATCCGAGCAATACCGCGATAACACCCAACTGGCCGCAGTCCGATGTGCTCGGCGGGACCTCTTTCATGGGGCTTCTGCGAACCAGGACAGGGCTGGCCGGGTTCGCGCTTCCGACCGAAGCGCAGTGGGAGTACGCCTGCCGGGCGGGGACGACGACGTATTACAACGACGGAATCAGCGGAGCGTCCACGAACCAGTTGAATAACCTGGGCTGGTGGAGCGGTAACAGCGGTGCAACGCTCCACACGGTCGGGCAATTAACGCCGAATGCGTGGGGGCTGTACGACATGCACGGAAATACGTGGGAATGGTGTTTGGATTGGCGAGAGGATCCGCCGGAAGGCGGCACCGATCCAGACGGGGCGGACGCGGCGGTTGTGGCAGGCCAGCGCGTGAGACGGGGCGCGTGGTATGGCGACTCCGCAGCGGCATGCCGTTCCGCGTATCGCAGCGGCAAGACGCCCAATA
>JAGOBZ010000304.1 GCA_017999015.1 Kiritimatiellia bacterium | reverse complement strand
TCGGTGGCGACCGCATTGGTGGCGGCGGCATCGGCAACCGTGATGGCCGCGGTCCGCAGACGCCCCACGCCGGCCAGCGTGACGCCCGAGGCGCCGGTATCAAAAGAGACGGAAGAGGCGGTGAGATCCTCGGCGATTTCGATCAGGGAACCTGACGCGGCGGACGGGAAGACGGCACTCGCGCCGGGAACCCAGGCAGAGGGCGTGCCGTTGTCGAGCCAATTGAGCGAGGCGGAATCCCATGCCGCGTCCGGCGCAACCGGAGTCCAGATGAGAGTCTGAGCGCATGCGCGCTGTACGTTTTGTGCCAGGGCGAAGCAGGCGCTCACGATCACGATCCGCAGAAGATGCATATTGACTCCAGTCTTAAAGCGTTTTTTACTATGCTGAAAACGCTATCACATTCTGGATGAGAATGGAATCTCAAATCCCAATCACCCGCGCAAGCCCTGGCCCCTGCATCCTTCTTGCCCTTGAACCGCACCGTTCTGGGTGGTAATATCCGGCCACCAAGGAAGGAACCCCATATGAGTCGAGTCATCGCGATTGACGGCCCCTCCGGCGCGGGTAAATCTTCTGTGTCCAAATGCGTCGGCCGGCACCTCGGTTTTTTGCATGTCGATTCCGGCGCGCTCTACCGCATCATGACCTGGCAGTGCCTGCGGCACGGCATCGACACGGCCGATCCGGAAGCGGTCGCCGCCTTCGCTCAGACGGTTGAGGTCGCGTGCGAGCCGCGCGACGGCGCGATCATCTACCGCGTGCAGGGGCGGGAGCCGGGCGACGCCATCCGCACGCCGGAGATCAACCGCCACGCCAGTCCGGTCGCGACGGTCAAGGCCGTGCGCGACCGCGTGACCGACTGGCTGCGCGGCATGACGCGTTTCGGCGACCTGATCGTGGAGGGGCGCGACATCACGACTGCGGTTTTCCCGGACTCGCCGGCGCGCTTCTATCTCGTGGCCAGCGCCGAGGCGCGCGCCGAACGCCGCCGCCGGGAGGAGATCGAGAAAGGCATCGCCAACCAGACGGCGGAGGAGGTCAAGCGGTCGCTGCTGGCGCGCGACGTGATCGACTCCACACGCCAGCACGCCCCGCTGCGCAAGGCCGACGGCGCACTGGAGATCGACAGCACGTTCTTGACGCTCGACCAGGTGGTGCAGACCGTGCTCGACGCGCTTCCGGCCGAGTGGAAGGCGGGTGGCGCATGACCCCGGCCGGCTGGATCACGATGGGGCTCTGCTGGAGTTTCGTCACCGGCTTCAGCGTGTTCCTGATCGTCCGGACGCTGCGCCAGCCTCGGCGGCCCTGCGAAAAAGATCAGCCGGGGTTACAGGATTAACAAGATTTTCAGAGATAAGCCCGCCGCGCGGCCGTGCCGCGAATGATCAAGGGGATAACTTTCAACGCTCAACTTTCAACGCTCAACGCTCAAGTAATGGACGAGGTCTGTCCCCTGCATCCTCCAACGCATCGGCGATCCGTGCGCGCACGCGGCGCAGCGCGGCCGGGTCGCGCGTGAAGTCGGTCATGCTGCGGATCAGCTCGCCGGTCTTCGCGTCGGCCGCCGCGCGGCCCGCCCGGCGCTCCAGCATCTGCAGCCATTCGTAATCCTCGATCCCGTCGCGCACCTGGGCCAGCCGGATCGACGGCAGCGGCCCGTCCACGCCCGGATAGAGCAACTGGCCGTCGCCGGGCATTTTCAGCGAATATTCCGCCACCCACTCGTTCAGGAAGGTGTCACCGGTCTGGAGCGGCGGCCGGTCCGGCCACAGGTTCACGTGCCAGAAGAGCAGGCCGTCTGAACGGTACCGGTGGGTCAGCCAGCCCAACAGACGTCCCTCAACCGGCGGATATTCAAACGACGCGAAATTCGCTTGCGGCCAGGTCGGCCCGCAGCAGACATACCACCAGACCTGACGCCCCTGGCCGCGCAGACGCTCGGAGAGTTCGGGATCGTACACGCTGGTCAACGGACAGAACCAGTCGGTGATGTCCTGCTCCGTATGGTTTTTACCGTCGCGCATGTCCCGGTACATCATGGCCGTGGTCATCACCGGAATGTCAGGGAAATCGCGCTTGAGCGCACGCCAGAGTTCGGCGATCGCCGGATAATAATCGTGCCCACGCTCGTCGAATCCGTAGAGATACGCGTATTTCTCGAGGCCGTGCCGCCGCAGCTCCGCGACATACGGCGTGAGGCGCGCCTTAAGCGCGTCGTAGAACGCCGGCGTGTAGGCTTCGAGCGGGGCATAACAAACCCACTTGCCCGGGCGGGCCGGTTTCGGCACCAGGTTCAGGATGTTGAAACGGTTCATGCCGCGCTCGCGCGCATACAGCAGATCGTTGATGCGGGGCGGCTCGGTGCGTGAGATGTCGTCCGGGTTGAGCCGATGGCTGAGCATCAGCTCGTGGGTCTTGCGCTGCATCTCTTCGAAGCGCTCCGGATACTGCGCGCGCGTGAACCCGTCCATCACGCAGAACGCGGTGGGCATCCCGAATGTCGCAGGATTGGCGAAGTCTCGCACCCGCACGGAAATCGGCAGAATCCGCACCGGCAGTCCCTCGGCACTCACGATGATCTGGCCGCGGTAGACGCCCGGCACGGCGTCCGGCGCAGCGCGCGCCGTCAGCCACACGCCCTGGGTGGCGGCGGCCCGCACCGTAAAGGGCGCGGCCGGCAGCAGCGGATCGGGCAACCAGTTCTCTTCGGCCGGTGCGCCGCAGGGATGCGCATGGTACGGACGCTGCCTGCGGATGTAGCCGACACGCTGCCAGGTGACCTCGCCGTCCAAGCGCCGGCCCGTGTCGCCAGTCAACTCCGTCACCGTCACGGTCACGTTCGACACCGCCGCTCCGTCTGCGGCGGTCACCAGAAGCTGCGCGCTCTCGCATTCACGACGCGCCAGGTCCAGCGCGATCTCCGGCGCCGCGATCTCCGACGCGGTCGGATAAGTCAGCGGCGTGACGTGGCGCATCGCGTCGGCTGTCCACACCGCGCAGCCGCGAGGGACCGGATTCTCGCGCGCCAAAGGAATCGCGGGCAGCGCAAGCATCTGCTCAAAGTGCTCGTCGCCGGCGCGCGCGGTGACCGCCAGCGAACGGCCCGGGCCGCCGGTCGCGCCGAACACGGCCAGCGCGCCGTCGCCTGAATAACGGGCACGTTCCTCGCCCCCCTCCATCACGCGGCACTGCCACTGCGCGCGTTTCGAAAACGCAAGGTTCACCACGACGCCGTCGGGCGTGCGGGGAAAGTCGGTATGCAGCCGCATCGACTTGACGCCGATCTCCGGCACGCGCCGCTCCAATGTGAGATCATCAAACCAGACGCACCCGGAACCTTTGCGCAGAAAGACGAAGACCTGGATCTTCTGAATCGGCTTCTCCGGATAGAACACGTCCGACGTATACTCCCAATCGTGGGTCGGCTGCGTCCACGGGGCCGTCACGCCCCACGCATTGCCGCCACCGGCATACCAGATGTCGAGGTAGATGCAGTATTCCGCAGCCATGACACCCTCGGCGCGGCTCCATCCGCCAAACACGACCGGCGTCTTGTCCGGCCGGTCATAGACGATCTCCTGCATCACGCCGCCCCGGTCGTTACCGCCGCCCGGCGGCACCTCGCAGCGGATAGAACGGGTCCCGCCATGCGCCTGCTCCGTGTCGCACACGAAGGAACCGTAGGCTTGCCATCCCTGCACGGCCCCGCCGCCCGACACCTCTTCAAATCCTCCGTTACGCAACCCCTGCGCCGACGCCGCGCACAGGCTGAACACCATACAACCGGCCACTATCGCAGGAACGTGCATGCCATGCCCCCTTCGGCTTCATGGATTGGGGTTACCGTTTGATCGCGCGGAAACCGGGACAGTGCGGCTCGGGTTCGAGCGCGACCGGCGCGAAATAGGCGGCGACCTCGTGCCGGCCTGCCAATGCGCGGAAGCGTTCCAACGCGGCCTCGGACGGCTCGTCCAGTCCCGTGCGCACAAGATAGAAGGCCAGTTCGCCCGCGTCGGATTGAGCAAAGATCTGCGGTTCGCCCGCCTCGTCGGTATTGGCGGCGATCACGGTGGCGCCCTGCGCCGTCAGCAGGTCGCAGACGAACAGCACGGCCCGCGCGTGGTCACTGCGCGGTTCTGCACGGTGATGGGCCGGCGCGCTCACGGCGCGACGTCCGCCTTCAGCGCGTCGGCAGCCTTTTGATACTTCGTGATCGCATCGCGGATGCACTCCAGCGCAGCGCGCGAAGAGATCGTGGCAGCGGTGATGGCATCCACCTCGCCGCCGTCCTTCTTCACACGCCAATCCCCGTTCAGCGGGCGGCCCAGCAGCGGCTTGCGGAAGGCGTCCGACTCCATTTTCGTGCCGAG
>JAGOBZ010000303.1 GCA_017999015.1 Kiritimatiellia bacterium | reverse complement strand
GTCGGCCGCAGCGGGATACACCTTGCGCGCCACCAGCCGCTCCGCCGCGAACGTCGCGCGCAGCAACGGCTCCAGCCGCTCCCAGTCCGCCGACACGATGCGCGTCGCGTCCGGCACCGCGCGGCCGAGCGCGTCGGACGGCACAAGCTGAAAATCCTCCGCCGTATGCGTCGGAAGGCCGCCCCCCGGCATGCGCACCTGCGCGGCGGCTGGACCAACCTCATACGTGATGCACCAAAGCCGGTTGCGCCGCGCGTCGCCCACCACCGTCACGCGCTCCGCGCCTTCGGCTTGGCCCAGCGCCAGTGCCGCCGCGCTGGCCACGCCGTAGACCGGCTTGCCGTCCGGAAGCGCCAGCCCCTGCAGCGCCGAAAGGCAGGCGCGGATGCCCGAGAACGATCCCGGCCCGAGTCCGCACACGAAGGCGTCAAAAGACGCGCCGTTCCATCCATACTCAGCAAACAAGTCGGACAGCTCCGCCATCCACGCCGGTGCGCGGGTCGGCTCCCCGTCCCAGACTTTTTCACACACGTACTCGTTGTCTTCAAATATCGCCACACTTGGGCGACCGGAAGAGCGGTCAATCACCAGACTTCGCATACGTCATCATTCCCTTATGGGGCCTTTTTTTCAGGCTCACGACCATCGGCATCCAGAACCGTCACCGGTCCCCATCCTAACGCTTCAAGCTCCGGCATCAGCCGCGCGCGATCACCCACGACCAGCCACACCAGGCACTCGGCACGCGCAATGCGCGTTGCGGCCGCCCGGACATCCGGCACGGTCACGTTGCGCAGCGCCTCAGCGTACCCGCGAAAATAATTTTCAGAAAGTCCCAGCCGAACCATCTGCTGCATCACATCGCCGACGGCTCCCAGCGTTTCCCACTGTCCGCCCAATCGCAGCGTCAGATCCGTGACCACCTTCCCCACCTCCGCTGCGGTCGGCGGCCGCTCCGCCTGCAGTCCGTGCATCTCCTGCTTCAGCTCTCGCAGCGCCGCCGCCGTCTTGTCAGCCTGCACGGACGTCGAGCACAGGAAAGCCCGCTCGCCCGCCATATCGAGCAGAGACGTGCGCGCCCCGTAACTCCAGTGTTTGTCCTCTCGCAGATTCATGTTGATGCGGCTTGTGAAGGCCCCTCCCAGAATCGCGTTCATCACCTGAACTGACGCCTCGTCCGTCTCGCGCTTCGCCGCCGCCGGGCATCCCGCCACAATCACCGATTGCGCGGCGCCGGGACGATCCAGCACATAGAGGGCCGACGCGCGCGCGGCAGCGGCAGATGCCGTGTCCGGCCCCTCAGCCGGCAGGCCGCCCCCGCTATCAGACATGGCCCGCCATACCCCGAATCGGCGTTCCAGAACCGGCAGCAGCCGCTCAAGCGTGACCGCACCCGCCACCGTCAGCGTGGCCTGTTCTGGACGAAACCATTGTGCATAAAACCGCTGCAAGTCGTCGCACGTGAGTGCGGACACGCCCGCCTCATCGCCGTTCCCGCTGAGCGGCGCGGCATACGGATGATCCGCGCCGAACATCAGGCGCGGCAGCACGCGCAGCGCCACGCCGTTCGGGTCGCTCTTTTCGCGTTGGATCGCGGCCAGCCGTTGCTGTTGCAGCCGCGTGAAATCGCGCGCGGGGAAAGTCGGGTTCACCACGACATCGGCAAAGATCTCGACCGCCTTGTCCAAGTGGCGTGTCAGTGTGCTGAGCGACACCGTGATCGTATCCGGCCCGCATCCCGTGCCGAGGCGGGCCCCCAGCGCCTCCAGTTCCGCGCTGAGCGCCAATGCGTCGCGGCGGCGCGTTCCCTCGTCAAGCATCGCTGCCGCCAGACTCGCCGTACCGGCCACGCCGCCGCGGTCAGCCGCGAACCCGGAGGGAATCAGCAGCGTCATCTGGGCGAGCGGCATGTCGTGCCGTTCAGCCAAGAGCACACGCAAACCATTGGCGAGCGTCGCACGCTGGAACGCCGGCAGCCTCGGCTGCGGCTTCAACGTCGGAAACGGCACGGCAGAGCGGTCCATGCCGTTGGTTGCCGCACGATACGCGGGGAACGGCTCGACCGTGAGCACGAACGCGCCGTCCGCCAGCCAGGCACGCGCGGTGTCGCGCACCGCCGTCCGCGTCGCTCCGAGCGTTTCACGCAGCAGCGTTTTGTAATAAGCCGGATCGCCGGCCAGCACCGCGTTACGCGCCAACACATCCGACTTGCCGCCGAATCCGCCCACCCGCTCGCAACCGCGCACAAAATCCGCCTCGAATCCGGCTTTGACCCGCCGCAACTCAATCGTCTCCGGCCCCTCTGTGATCAAACGTGACAGCTCCTCATCGATCGCCCGTTCGACCTCATCGACCGGGACTCCCGGTCGGACGGTGGCAACGATCACGAACTGACCCGCGATTTCGCGCAGGCCTGCCCAGGCGTTCACGTCCGTTGCCAGTTGTCTGTCGTGGACCAAACGTCGGTAGAGGCGTGATGTTTTGCCCTCCGCTAAAATACCTGCCGCGACACCGAGCAGATTGCCTTCGGTCGTGCCGTACGGCGGAATGTTCCAGACTTTGTAGAGACGCGCTTGCGGCACGCGGTCCTGCGCGGTCATGCGGCGCGTGCCGTTCCGCCTCGCGATATACGCCGTGTGGCGCTGCAGCGGCGGCCCGGGCGGAATGTCGCCGAACGCGCGACGCGCCAGTGTTACAGCTTCGTGCGTGTCGACATCGCCCGCGATCACCAGCACCGCGTTCGCGGGTCCGTAATACTCCTTGAACCACGCACGCGTGTCGTCGAGTGTCGCCGCCTTCAGGTCTTCCTCGGAGCCGATCACTTCCCACGAGTAAGGATGGTCGGCGGGCCATGTGTTCTGCGTGATCAACCGCCAAGCGATGCGGTAGGGCTGGTTGTCACCCTGCCGCTTCTCGTTCAGCACCACGCCGCGCTGTTCATCCAGCCGCTCCTGTGTCAGCGCGCCGAGCAGATGGCCCATACGGTCCGACTCCATCCACAGCGCGAAAGCCAGCGCGTCACGCGGCACCTCCTGAAAATAGTTAGTCCGGTCTTCACCCGTGGTGCCGTTCATACCGGTGGCACCAACACGCTCCATCGCCTTGAACCAATCGTCGTTGAAGTGCTCGCTCCCGTTGAACATCAGGTGCTCAAAGAGGTGGGCAAAACCGGTCCGCCCGGGACGTTCGTTCTTAGAGCCCACGTGATACCAGATGTTCACGGCCACAATGGGTGCCTTGCGGTCTTCATGCACAATGACGGTCAGGCCGTTTTCAAGAACGGTCGATTGATACGGTATCTCCACGCTCACCTTCTCCGCCGCGCACGCGCAGGCCGTCACCGACGCCGCGCACAACAATGTCCAGCACCCCGATGCTCGCCTCATCGCGTCGTCGCCCTCCGCCTCAGAACCGCTGGCCGTCAGCCAGCAGGCGCGTGCGCAACCGTGCGCGGTCAATCGCCTGCACGCCCCGGCCCTCGTCGATCGCCTGCGCCGCCGCCGTCGCCGCGCTTTGTCCCAAGATCATGAAGACCGGTTCCATGCGGATCGACCCGAAGGCGATGTGCGAGCTCGACATGCAAACCGGCACCAGCAGGTTCGTGCACTCGGCCGCCTTGGGGATGATCGACCCGTAAGAAATCTTGTACGGCCCCTTGGTCCCGACTCCGATGTCCCCCTCGTTCTGCACATGGCCGTCCGCCGTGATGTAGCGCTGGCAGTTGTGAGAATCCAGCGTGTAGGAGCCCATGCCGACCGGGTCGTCCACCTGCGTCTTGTTCAGGGTGTCGTGCTCCGTCATCACATGCTCGCCGATCATGCGACGCGCCTCGCGCACATAGAGCTGATGCGGCCAGTGACCGTTGTCCGTGAATTCATCGGCCGCCAGTCCCCACTGCGCCATCTCTTCGCGGATGTCGGCCGGCACGCGCGGATCATTCGCCACGAAATAGTAATACCCCTTCTGGTAGTGCTCATGCGCCCGGATGATCTCGCGCCGCCGCGCGTACGAGGCGTCGGGATAATCGTAGTTCATGCCGATGAAATCAGAACTGAACGCGCCATGGTTGTTGGTGTCGGTCTTCAGGTTAGGGATCAGGTCGAACTTCTCGAAGAAATCCTTGCGTCCGGTCAACAGATCGCGCAGCAGCAACTCATAATCGGCCGCGTCATACCCGTCCGGCTTGGGAAAAGGCACGCGGTTGGGCGCGTGGCGCGTGAGGCAGGTGCGGAAACAGTAGGCCTGCAGGCGGTGGTCTCCCTCCCCGGTCTTACCCGGCGGCTCCGTCGACACATAGGGCAGCACGCCGCTGGAAGGATTGCCCGGAACCTTGTAGGGGGAGATCGGCGTCATGAAATAGTGCTTGTGATGTTT
>JAGOBZ010000302.1 GCA_017999015.1 Kiritimatiellia bacterium | reverse complement strand
TCACCTTCTCTTTCACGCCGCAGTCAGCCTTCTTCCACTGGGCCGCAAGCGCCGGGCCTTTCAGCACCGCGAACGCCGCGCGCACCGCCCAGATCTCCGCATCGCTGAAGCCGAACAGCTCGGCGTCCGTGTCGGTGTAGGTCTTGGTCCCGTCCGCAGTGAATGCATAGATCGAGGCCTGCGGCACCTGCGTGTCCACCACCCGGTCGCAGGCGACCCCGCGGCGCGCGATGATCTCGTGCCGGTCGATCTCCGCCGCGCCTTCAGGCAGCGCGGCCGAACACTCGACGCTCGCGCTCATCCCGTTCGCGAAAGTCACGATCACGTTCGCCACCTTACCGCCGGCGACCACCGCGAAGGCTTTGCGGATCGTCGAACCCGCCAGCCACTCACACAAATCGAATTCTCGGTAAAGCAGATGCTCCAGCCGCACGCCGCTCCGCATCACGGCGAACCGCAGGGTCGAAACCTCCTCCAGCGTCCGGCTGTCGATGATCTTCTTCAGCTCCACAAACCGCCTTTCCACGCGCCACGGCAGCAGCGGCACCGCGCCGCCGTCCGTTTCCAGACGTACTTCTGCCGCCTGCCCTGCATCCACAACCAGCGTACCCTCCGCTGACACGGCATATTTCTCGCGCAAGCGCTGCAATGCCGTGTTCATACTCTCCACATCCATTTCGCCATCCCTCCGCACCCGCTGTGCCTTTGTGTGCGACACTACTTTGGGCAATGCCTTTTTTACACTCGTTTTTGCAACCACGGCGTGGTTGCGATCAAAGCGCCTTGATCCGCGGCTTGTACGTCGCCACATACGCGGCGTTCTTGCTGTCGCCGCCCGGCGTGTTGGCGCTGTTCCATACCGGCGGCACGATGCCGGCCGCCACGCACTGCCGGATGGCCTCGATCTCCAGCCAATGCGCGATGGTGAAATCCACGATGTTCGAAACCGGCGCGATGGGCGTCTCCAGTCCCGGCACCGTGACGATCGCATCGCCGACCGGGTTGTAGTCGTCGATGCAGACATCCGCCAGGTCAAAGACGTTCTTGCCCGACGGATGCCGGATGAAGTGATCCGCCGGCATCTCCCGTTGCCACAGCGAGCTGGCCACCGCAATGATCTTGACCCCGCGCTCTTTCGCCTCCAGCGCCGCGTCGATCGTGGCGGCGTTGATGCCGATGTTGTGGAAGATGATCAGCAGGTCGTCTTTCTGCAAGTCGTAGTACTTCATCACCGACCGCCCGAAGTTGACGCAGCGCTCCAGCTCCAGGTACTTCAGGGCCTGGTTGAAAACCGAGATGCCGGTCTCCATGATCGGGTTGATGTTGCACAGCCCGCCCGCGCGGAAAAACATCTCGCCCATCACCAGCGTCGTGTGACCGCCGCCGCCGTAGACACTGATTAGCCGGTCCTGCCGGATCGCCTCCGTCATCAGCCCTGCGGCCTTCTGAATGTTCTCCGCCTGCTCTTCCTTCACCCGCTTGAGCAGCGCCACCGCCTGCTCCATGTATCCCAAATCATCTAACATTGTCTCTATCCTTTTCACATACAACCGTGGGGGGAGCCCACAACCAAAATTAATCTCACACAAAGGCACAAAGGTCACAATGGTTTATTCGTAACAGTAAATTCTCCTTCGTGGACTTCGTGCCTTCGTGTGAGACACTGAGGCACTACCTTCCTTCTCCCAACACCCTCTTGTAATTCTCGCCGATGCAATCCCAGAGCTTCAGCGCGTCCGGCGCAGCCAGTACGGTGCCGTAGCCGCCGCGGTAGGTCCAGGTCCCGAGCCGGTCCACGCCGGCTGCGGCATAGAGATCCACCACGCGGTCGATCTGCGCGAAATCCGCCGGCTGCTTGTAGTAGCCCATCAGCCAGCGCTCGGACTGCTTGCCGTATTTTTTCGCGACCTCCACCGTGCGCCGGGTGATGTTCTCGAAAAAGGCCTGCGGCAGTTCCCACGCGATGATCGTGGTCGAGAAGACATCGAAATACGGACACGCCGCCACCATGTCCCAATTGTCGTAGCCGCGATGCTCGCAGACATAGTAGGTGTTGAGCGTGGCGTGGACGCAGCAGGTGATCTCCATCCGGGGCTTGATCTCTTTGATCCTGCGTGAGGTGTCCTCCAGGATGAACAGCGCCTCGCGCCAGCGGAACTGCTTCACGTCATCGGTCATCAGGCGCGGCATCTCATAGCCGTAATATTCCTGAAAGCGCCGCATGCAGACCGGGCAGCGGCAGGCCCAGTCCTCGCCCGCGCCGCCGGTGATCGAGGCGTATGATTTCGGCAGGGCATAGTGAGGCTCGTCCCAGAAGAAGCCGTCCGCGTCGGTCTCGCGCGCCAGCGTCAGGCAGAAGCGCAGGAAGTAATCGCGGAACGCCTGCGTGTTGAAGCAGGCGTGCACCAGCTTCTCGCCGGTCAGCGCCGAGACCTGCCGGTTCTCGGTGTTGTTCTGCAGGAAGAGGCTCACCTGCTCCCCGCCGAAATACTTGCCGATGCCCCAGGGGTCGAGCAGCACGCGCAGACCGACCTGATGTGCCGCATCCACGATTTTCGGAATGTTCGGACGCCAGAAGTCAAAATCAAACTCCGTGACCGCCAGAATCACCGTCGTGCAGCCGTGCGCCCTCATCTCCTCAAAGTCGCGCTCCGCATGCTCCACATAATTCAACCCGTAGTAACTGATTGCCGTGTGCGTAATCGCCATGGATAAAACCTTTCTTAATTCGAATCACGTTTACTGTTCAGAAACCTTCATGGATGCCAGCGCCTCGATCATGTCGGCCAGACGCGCGCGCCAAGCCAGCAGGTGCGAGGGATCGCTCGAGTAGTCGTTCACGGCCCGCGCCACCGATTGGGGCACGGCCAGAACCGCTTCCGCCCTGGCCAACAAGCCGGGGGCGCCATTTTGTTGCCGGAGCTTCTCAATGCCTGAGCGCATCAGACAGAGATATTCATAGTCCTCCAGCCCGTCCCGCAGGTTTTCCAGCCGCAACGACGGCAGCAGGCGCCCGTCCGGGCCTGGATAGACAAAATTGCCCATGCCGTTCCTATACTTGCGGGCGCCGCTGTAAATACTAAAGATATGAGGCTTCCACTCCCCTTCAGGCCAGCGCTCTTTTTCAGGCGCGTTGGTGGCCCATTCCCGGTTGACACACCAGTACAACACCCCGTCCACCCTGTGCAGCCAGCTCAGCGTTGCGATGATACGGCAGTCGAAAACGGGATAATCCAGAAAGAAGTTTGGATACGGCTTGGTCGGGTTGTCGGCTGCATACCACCAGATCTCGTGGCCTTCGCGACGTTTTTCACTCAGCATCGCCTGATGGTCCGCGGCCGCGAAACAGTTGAAGAGCGGGCACCAGACATTGAACAATGCGTCGTAGCTTGGATCCGGGAACGACGTCTGCATGAACTTGGCATCCGGCATGGCTTTGCGCAGCGCGGTCATGAGCGGACGGGCTCCTGAAAGCGCCTCGGGATTACAGGAAATTTCGTCGTACGAATAGACGTATCCGTCCCCCAGCCGGCCGCTCGCCTTGACCCACTCATGCACCTCGGCTGCCTTCTCCACCCAAGCGCTCAGCTTTGTTTCGGGCACAGGTTTTTGGGGGCTCGGCACACTCCCGTATGTGAAGAAGTTGATCCGGTCCCGATACGTATCCAAGAAGCGCCGGTCGGGATAGGTCTCGCCGCCGGCATAGATGTTGTTGGGCGAGACGCGGTATTTCAAAAGAAACTCATAAATATTTCTTTGCTTCTCCTCCGTCATTGCAGGCAGCTTATACCACTGCTGATAAAAATGCTCGAAAAAGGAGAACGCCATTTTCAGCGAACCGCGCACAGGCAGTGTGAAGTTCCGCACTTTCAGCGTGACCGGCACAAGGATGCGCCGTTCGCCAGACACAAACACGACCCCGCCCTCGTACACACCGGGCTTCGTGTCCCGATCGACACACACGCGAAAATAGACTGGCGTGAAACTTCCAGGCGCAACATCAAAGGCGGAGTATCCCTCCATGATCGCATCCGGAATCGGCCCGACAAACGGCACAGAAATATGAGGCTGGTCAGTTGTGATGTCACGCAACCACCCCCACTCAATATGTGAAGGCGGGATGACCGCGCCGTCCGGCCCTTTCAGTTCTTCCGTCTCAACCCTGGTCTTCTCGAAACCGTGTCGTGCAGGCGCAAGCAGCGCGACCTGAAACCCCTCATACTCGCCGCGTGCCGCTTCTATTTCCACCTGCCGCCTACGACCCGGCCCGATCACTTTGAAAAAATACGGCTCCTTAAACCAACGCTCCGTCGAGCCCATCACAACGGGACACGGGCCTCCGTCCGCCCCGGGCAGCCGCCAATAATGTATGTCCGCCGCC
>JAGOBZ010000301.1 GCA_017999015.1 Kiritimatiellia bacterium | reverse complement strand
CTGTGAAAGTCCGCACGCAAGCCAGATACGCCCCCGGTAGGGCGGTCTCGCCGAGACCGCCGCGGACGCCTCGGCGAGGCGTCCCTGCCAGAAGCGGTTTTGCGTGACCGTCATGACCGCTCAACCTATTGCACGGCAAGTTGTTGCGGGCGGGGACGCCCGCGCCCCCGGTGGCTGCTTATGAACCACGTATTCCACTCGCACCACCCCGGCGGGCTAACCGATTGCCGGCAGGCAGGGCCACGCATATGAATCATGGTTGACAGCGCTTTTTGTCCACAGATTGCGCAGATCAAGGCCCCCCTATTCCACCTTGCTCGCGCCTGCGCAAATTGTATTAATTTTATTTCGCAAATTGCATTACTCACGTCTCGGATTACTGCTACTCTGTTGACAATTCTTTGAAAGGGCGTGTGTGACCGCCCCCGCTAAATAAGGAGTAATAAGATGAGAACGTTTACGCTGCACAGGCCGTTTGGCCGTACGTCTCTGCTCAACGTCGCCGTCGCCCTGCTGATGGCCGTAACCTGCCTCTGCCCCTCCGCCGCACAGGCCGCAAACGGCACTTGGCTCGGGACAGAGGATGCGATGTGGACGAACAGCAATAACTGGAGCGCCTCGCCCTATGCCGGTCAACAAACTGGTGAAACCGCTACCTTTGACAACGCCGGCAACAACAACACCAACCTCAACATCTCGGGCCTTTACAACATCGGCACCTTTATTTTTACGGGGGCTTCCGTCGCCGCCTATACGATCGGTTCGGGGGCGCCCAACAGCCAGACGCTCGTCATGGGCTCCTACGATAGTACATACCGCCTCGACAGTACATGCGCCAACAGCCAGACATTTAACTGTCAGATTCAGCTCGGCGGAGGCGATTACAACAGCAGTGGCATCTTCCGGAACGACACCGCAAGCCAACTGCTGACGCTGAACAAGCTCTTCGCCCCTAACAGCTCGCCGAACACCAAAAAGACCGTCACGATCAAAGGCACGGGCCCCGTCTCTATCCTCGGGGACTTGGTGCCGGCGGGCTGTATCCTCGACTTGGTCGACGAGGCCACCGGGGACCTGACCTTGTCCGGAAACGCCGACCTGCGCACGTTCTCGCTGAAAGGCGGAGCCTGCGCCCTGACCGGCGCAAACGGCGCTGTCGCCGCACTGACCTGCACGGTTTCCAGCAGCTCGAGCCTGCTGCTCATCAACACCGCCGCCGCCAACCGCACCGACCGTTTGGACGACGCCACACGCGTCTTTCTTTCAGGCGGCACACTGCGCCTCGGAAACGATGCGGGCGACGCCGATTTCAGCGAATCGGTCGGCGAGATCAACCTTGTTTCCGGAGACAGCACCATCGCCGTGGACCAGGCCGCCGACACCCACGCGGCCATTCTGCACATCGCCTCTCTCTCCCGTCTCGACAGCGGCGCGACGGTCAACTTCACGGGAAACGGCCTCGGCGAAAGCGACCGCTGCCGCATCTTCATCGCGGGTCAGGACGATGGACTGATCGGCTCCTGGGCGATCGTCAACGGCACATACCCCGCGTATTATTATTCTGCGGTCGGCGTCTGCACGAATGCCTCTGCCCAAGAGTGGGCGGTGACCAACATCGCTGCGCGCGCCGGCGTTCCGAACGCCGTCGTCCCTGACGACGCCTCGGCCGACGTCCGCATCACCGAACAGGGCGTGGACGGTGCCGTCACACTCGCCGGCGACCCGGTAAACCGCGTCGGCATCCTCCGGCAGTACACGGATGTCTCCTCGGTCATCGCCACGGCCGACAAGACCTTGCGCGCCTACACCGTCGGCATCGCCGCCGGCGCGGCCTCGCTCACGATCGGCGAGAGCGCGGGCGACGGCACGCTCACGCCGCTCACGGCCGGCGGCATACTCATCTTGGACAACGCCTCCGGCAGCGCGCTCACCGTGAACGCCGCGCTTGCGGACAACAGCTCGACCTCCGGACTCCAGAAGAGCGGCGACGGGAGCTTGGTTATCGCGGGGCCCACGCTCTACACCGGCCCGACCCTCATCAACGGCGGCTCGCTGACTTTCGACGGGGCTGCCGGTCCGCAAAGCATCTCGGCCAATATGAGCATGAACGGCCACAGCGTAACCAAGACCGGCTCCTCGCCCCTCTCGCTGAGCGCTGCCGTCACGGCCGGCAGTGACGCGGCATCGATCGACGTGCAGGAGGGGACCTTGAGCCTGGAGGGCGGCGCACAATTGAACGGCAGCGCGGCCAACACCAACTATCTGCGCAGCGGGACGACCCTCAACTTCTCCAACCTCGTGTCCAGGCCCGTGTGGAGCCTGGTCTGCGAGGACAACACGCGCTACAACGTGTCCAAGGGTGCCCTCGACACTCAGAATAACTGGGCAGGCCCGGTCACCTTGAACGGTGGCACCCTCTATCTGACGGGTGACACCAGTGTAAGGGGCGGCATTTCCGGTGAGATCTCCGGCAGCGGTTCGCTGTGTTTGACCAACGCCTCAGCTAGCGTCAACCCCTACTTCCTCATCACCGGCACCAACAACACGTATGCCGGCCCGACGCGCGGCATCGGAGGCTGGCTGTATGTCAACAGCATCCGAAACGTCGGCGAGCCCTCTTCGCTGGGCCAGCCGATGAACGCGGCCGACGGCACGATTCATCTGGGCGACCTCGCGACGCCGGGACGTATCGTCTACCGCGGCACGGGCGACGTCACCGACCGCGTCATCGACATGGCCGGCACCACCGGCTGGACCACCCTCGGCATGGAGGGCACCGGACCGCTCGTTTACAGCAACCTCACCGTGTCGACCGCGGGCAACAAAATCCTCTACCTCGTCGGCAATTCTTCCAGCACGGCCGAGCTCGTCGCGCCCGTCGTCAACGGCAGCTCGGGAAATGTCTCGGTCGACAAACAGAACAGCAGCACATGGATCCTTTCGGGCGACTGCACCTACGGCGGCACCACGCTCGTGGAAGACGGCACGCTCGTCTACAAGGGCAACAGCACGCTGCCCGGAACCATCACCGTCAGAAAGGGGCTGTTGTCAGTGGAAGGCACATTACTCCAGCCTTCGTCACAGTGTCTTCTGGAAGGCAGCTCGACCTCCAACGCCCTGTTGCGGCTGAAGGAAGGCGCCAGCATGACCAACAACAACTTAATGACTGTCCGCGCGAACGGCGCGGTCTACATAGAGGGCGGCACCTTGACGCGCGCAAGCAACATTAACACCGGGATCGGCGAGTACTTCGCTTTCGGCTGGGCCGACGGCGGCTACGGATACCTCAAGATGAGCGGAGGCACGGTGACCAGTCCGCGCATCATGGTGGCCAGTGTCGCACAAGCGACCCCTAACGGCAGCATCGGCATCGCGCGTTTGAGCGGGGGCACCGCCACTTTCTCTTCAAACCCGCATGTCGGCGCCGCCTCGAACAGCATCGGCGTCCTCACCATCGACAACGGCGGCACGTTCCTGAAGACCGGCTCCGGCGTCAACACCTACCTGGGCTATTACGGAGGACGGGGCGAACTGAATCTGACGGGCGGTTATTTGAATAACAACAAGCAGGTTCTCATCATCGGCCAAAATGCGAGCTACCCTACCGCCACCGGCATCGTCAATCTCTGCGCCGGCAGTCTCGCGAATACAACCCTAGAGCGCTGGTCCGGCAAGTTTCTTCTGAACTTCTGCGGTGGCACCTTAGCCGCAGGCGCCAGCTCGCCGGCCAGTATGATCTCCGGCGCAGACGGCGTCTACAGCTTCGGGCCGGTCGGGGAGTTCAGCGGCGGGGCCTGTTTCGATACGGCCGGGCGCGACGACCTCTACCTTGGCGCCTCCATACCGATCCTTGCCCCCACGGGCCAAGGTGTCCAGGCAATCGCGCTTTCCAACGCAGGGTCCGGCTATATCGGCGAGCCCTACGTGGCGATCCGCGGCGGCGGCGGCGACGGCGCGACAGCCGTGGCCAACATGGTCGACGACGGCAAAGGAAAGGGAACGTTCAAAGTCGCCAGCGTCACCATCACCTGCCCGGGCATGGGCTATACGTCGGCCCCCACCGTCACGTTCCTGAAGGGCGGCGCGCTTGCTGTTGCGGCGACAGGCTCCGCCACGCTTGCCGCAAACAGTAGCGGCGGACTCACCAAGCTCGGTGCAGGCACCCTCACGATCAGGGCGGCCAACACCTACAGCGGCGCGACCACCGTCAGCGAAGGCACGTTGCTTTGCGAGACCGCCGTGTCACTGCCCAAAGGAACCGACATCATCCTTGCCGGAGGCACGCTCGACCTGGGCGGGTTCACGCGCACCAACGGCACCGTCACCGGAACTTCGGGCACCCTCGCCAACGGCACGCTGGCCTTGACGGGCGACATCCTGCCCGGCGGC
>JAGOBZ010000300.1 GCA_017999015.1 Kiritimatiellia bacterium | reverse complement strand
ATGTGCCGGTCAGTCGTCAGCACCACCGCATCCAGTCGCATGGTGCCGTAAGCGTAAGCGATTCTGACCGGCGTATCGGCACCGATCGCTCCGCCTTCCAGACGTCCCACGCACCCCCAGCCCGCTTCAGCCTCATAGTCGCGTCCGCGCGTATAGGTGACCGTGCCCGCCGTATCCATGACCTTCAGGGATTCAGGATCCAGCGCATGCCGCACCGTGCATTCCTGCGCCCGCACGCCGTTCAGCTTCGCGCCGCGCGCATACTGCGCAGCCTTGGGCGCGTAGAGCGGCAGACGCGGCAGCGCCTCGGCCTCGACCCGAATGATCGCCGGCTGCTCAACCGTCAGCGTGGCGACCACGCCCTCGGCCTCAACCTTCACCTGCCAGTCGCCGGCCAAGGCCACCTCCGCCGCCGGCCCGGCTAAAGTTATGCGCGCACACAGAGCAAACAGACTCAATACTATTTTCCACATGATGTCTCTCCTTGCGCTCATCCTTACGATTGCCGCACCTTCATTTTATACACGCGCAACATGGCCGGCGGCGGCACCCCGCCGGGCTGCGGACGGTCGCGGTTCGCCGGCAGCGACTCCCAGCACGCCCGGTACATGAAACCGTCGCACGACAGTCCGGTCGCCGGATCGGCCGCCCAATCGCCCGCGTGACGCACAGACATGCCAGGCGTGTCGTGTTCTTTGCGGGCGACTTCCGGAGGGAACCGGAACCGCCCGCCGATCTTGCCCGCCGGCTTGAACGTCTCGCTGTCCAGCAGCCAGCGCCCGCCGCCCAGTTTGGCGTGAGAATAGCTCTGCACCAACTTCCCTTCCTGAACCTCTACCGGCCCCACCCCCACCTCGCCAATGATCGATCCGCCTCCCGCAAAGGCCCAGCGGTAATTCCAGCCGGAGGTTTGCACCTTGCGCCAAGCGCCTCCCTCCCAGCGTGCGTTCATCAACTGCGTATGGCCTGCGTCATCGTACTTCGTGTAGGTCACGACCGCGCGTCCCTGCGTGTCAAACCCGATCGCCTGACACGGATTGATGAGCCCGCCCTTGACAGGCACGGGGTCGACCACCACATCCGCCCCGAGGCGGATCGGCAGCGCGACAAGTTGCCCCGCGGCGTTCTCCCAGTTCCGCAGGTCGCGGCTGCGGATGTAACTGATGTCATGACACGTCTCGCAAGCCGGCGTGTCGCGCCACACCCAGGACATGTGGTAAAAGCCGTCCGGCCCCAGCGCTGGCCCCATCGGATACGCATTGCGCTGGCCTTCGCCGTCGAACAGTGGCGCGTCCATGAGCCGCGACCAGGTTTTCGTCGCGCAGTCGTAGCGGTTCCAGAGCGTGGAGCCGTTGCCGCTGCCGCCTTCGCGATACGTGAACAAAAAGGCGCCTTCCGGGCCTTTGATGAAACGCGGGTAGGTCACACGCCGCTCCTGGTCGCCGGTCATACGGTGTACCGGTTCCATCGCGCGGATGTCCAGCGGACGCGCGCTGCGAAAATAGATCAACGGCACGGCATGCATGTTTCCGGAGACGTGCAGCATGCCGTCGCTGTCGGTCGCCATCGCGATGTAGTTGTGGCTATCCCAGCCCAGCGTTGACGGCAGCTCAGCGAAACTCCAGCCCCCGCCCTGTAGATCGCGCTGTGCCAGTGTCATCACGCGCTTTGCGCTGTAAAAGGCGAGAAACTGCCGGTTGGTATGGGTCAACAGCGCAAAACTGACCGGGCAACCGGACCAGGCCGGCGCGACGTCAAACCGTTCCACAAGGTCTACTTTCTGTGCGCAGCGCCCTGACACCACCGCCCAACACATCATCCCGGCCGCAATCCAACGTTTCATGATGTCCCTTTTTTCGCCACTATACGGATGCCTGAGACGAGCGTCAAGCACGCGCGGTAATCGGTGGGTAATCGGTTAGCGAGAGGGGAGTGCGAAGAGCATGCGTTTCTGGTGACAAGGGGAGCAGGAAATCGGGAGCGCGGGCTCATTTTGGAGCGCGGCGGCTTGTTGCCGCTTTGGAAAGCGGGAGCAAGCTCCCGCACTCCACAAACCGGTCGCAGCCCATCGTCCATTCTGCGTCTTTGCGTAAAAATCAGGTAGGAGATCATGGCACCCGTTAGGCGCGCATGCAGAGGCCGCCGTCGACGCAGAGGGTCTGGCCGGTGATCCAGCCTGCGGCGTCGGAGGCCAGGAAGCGGACGCAGCCGGCGACCTCTTCGGGCGTGCCGAAGCGGGCGAGCGGGATCGCGTCGAGCTGCTTGGCGCGTCGGGACTCCGGGATGTCGGCGGTCATGTCGGTGGTGATGATGCCGGGCGCGACGGCGTTGACCGTGACGTTGGAGGCGGCCAGTTCGCGCGCGGCGGTCTTGGCGAGCCCGAACAGGCCGGCTTTGGAGGCGCTGTAGGCGGCGCGCATCAGGTCGCCCAGCAAGCCGGCATCGGAGGAGATGTAGATGATGCGGCCGGCTTTGCGGCGGGCCATCAGGCGCGCGACCGCCTTGGTCAGCAGGAAGGCGGAATCAAGGTTCGCGGTCATCACGTCGCGCCACTCTTCGAACCGGGTGAAGGCGATGAGCTGGCTCTTGATGATGCCGGCGTTGCAGACGAGGGTGTGGAGGCCCGAGGGGCCGGACCAGGCTTCGACGGCGGCGACGAGGGCGGCGGCGGGATCGGCGCGGACGGGGGCGTCCGCGCCCCCGGGCTGGCCGTTCCAGGCGAGGTCGGCGGCGAAGGCTTCGGCGGTGCCGCCGGCCGCGCGGATGGCGGCGACGGTGGCTTGCGCCTCGGCCTGCGACGACCGGTAGTGGACGGCCACGCGGAAGCCGTCGCGCGCCAGCGCGAGGGCGATCGCGCGTCCGATCCCTTTGGCGGAACCTGTTACGAGTGCGGTGCGCATGGCGGTTACGAGCGGGATGCTAGGTAGGTTTCGAGAACGGCTTCGTCGATGATCTCGGCGCCGGTCGCAGCTTGGACCTGGGCGAGGTCGACGCCCTTCTCCTGCGCGATGCGGCGCACGCGCGGCGTGGCGCGCACGCGCACCGGGCGGTCGCGCGCCGGGGCCGGCGCGGCGGCGGGGCCGCGGTAGGCGGTCATCAGGGCCTCGTTCGCGGCAGCGATCGCGGGATCTTCCTCGCCGGGGTCGCCGAGCAGGCCGACAATGAAGCCGGTCGGCACGACGCTCTTGTCGGCCGCGTAGACCGCGAGCAGGGTACCGGCGGACGGAGATTCCAGTTCATAGACGGCCTTGTCGGTCGTGAGTTCAGCCAGGCTTTCGCCGGCCTCCACGCGTTCGCCCGGCTGTTTGCGCCAGCGGGTGACGGTGACATCGACGAGGTTGACATCGAGTTGCGGAATGATGATGCGTGTCATAGGCGTTTACAGCTAGTCACTGACCGGTTCAAGGCCGGGGAGTGTGGGTTTGGTGTTTTCGGAGCCCGGCGGGATCGGGATCATCCAGGTGTCGGTGAGATTGCCGCGCCGGTCGCTGACCCGGAAACGGAACCAGTAGGGGTCGGTCTTCGGCAGCGCGAGGTTGGCAGGGCGGACGCCGGTCTGCTCGGCTTCACCGCCTTGCCAGACGAGGCCTTTGATGCTGTTCAGATCGTAGGCCTTGAGCGGGATCAGATGGTCCGAGGTCCAAGGCGCCAGGATGGCGAACGAGCGGATCTGCACTTTTCCGCCCTTGGTGCGGGGCGAGAAGTAGAGCGAAAGGTAGGTCAGATCCGGCGTGTCTTTGTGCTCTTCGGTTTCGTCGCGCAGGAAGTCGCGCGCGTTGATCAGGATATCGTGCCAGGCACCGGTGGCGCAGGAGGTGTCGCCGACCACATAAGCGAGATGGTTGGTGCTGGTCAGGTCGAGCGTGTGCGCGTCTTTGATGCCGCGCGGGCGTCGCGGGCCGGTGTTGAAGGCCAGCGTGAAGGGGCGCGTGCCTTCCGGGATGCCGAGCGTCCGGAACGACAGGGCGATCCACGGATGTTTGTCCGGGTCCCAGGCCGGCGAGAAGGCGTGCTGGATCATGGCGCCCTTTTCGCCGTTGGGCGCGAGTTCGAGCGCCTGGCCGTCCGTTGTCGCCACGGTGGCGGCGGCGATGTTGCGGTTGACCGGGAAGAAGGGGGCCAGCGCGGTGAGCGTCGGCTGCATCCAGAGGGTGTTCTTGGTGGGCGGCACCGGGAGCACGGTGGGGGGGCGCTTGTCGGATTCCAGGTCCAGCGTGATGTCGATGCGCAGCGGCGGCGCGCCGTTGCCGGCGGCGTCGGTGATGCCGTCGACGGTGATCGGCAGGACGTCGCCGTGCTTGGCGGCGGCGAGCTGCTTGCGCAGCAGCCAGATCCAGTCGAATTCATAGGCGAGCGTGCCGTGGCCGATGGTGCTGAAGCCGTTGTCGCCGGCGATGTCGA
>JAGOBZ010000299.1 GCA_017999015.1 Kiritimatiellia bacterium | reverse complement strand
GGGATGCGCCCTTGCAAAACGCGCGGCAACCCCGTATCTTATGGACATTGCTTAAAACGGTTTTTCAGGAGGAGCGTATGGCGTTGAATCTGGTGAGGGAGATCGATGGACGCGTGGCGGTGCGCCATGTGCTGATGAGCGTGTCGGACAAGAGCGGCCTGGAGGCCTTCGTGCCCGGACTGATCGCAGCTTGCCCGGAGGTGAAGATCTTCTCGACCGGCGGCACCTACACCGCCGTGCAGCAACTGCTCGGCCCCGAACGCGCTGGCCGGCACCTGGTGGCGGTCTCGGACTACACCGGACAGCCGGAGATGCAGGGCGGCCTGGTCAAAACACTGGATTTCAAGATCTACCTGGGCCTGCTCAGCGAGACCTACAACGCGGATCACCAGCGCGATCTGGCCCGCACCGATGCGGTCGCCATCGATATGGTCGTGGTGAACCTCTACCCCTTCCAGAAGACCGTCGCGCGCGAGGGCGTGAGCCCCGAGGAGGCGCGTACGAACATCGATATCGGCGGTCCCTGCATGGTGCGCGCCTCGGCCAAGAACTACCTGCGCGTGGCCTCGGTGACCGATCCCGCGGACTACGGCGAGCTGCTCGCCGAGCTGTCCGCCAACGGCGGCACGCTGGGCTTTGCCACGCGCCTCGCCCTGATGAAAAAGGCCTTTGCCCACACCGCGCAGTATGACACCGCGATCGCCGCCTTCTTCGCCGGCGTCACGGAGGACCGCGGGCGAAGTACGTATGAGGTGCATGCCCAGTCATGATCGACCTCCACATCCACTCTACGAACTCGGACGGCTCCGAGCCTCCCGAACGCCTGGTTGAACTCGGACGGCAGGCCGGTCTGCGCGCGATGGCCCTGACCGACCACGACACGATGGACGGCGTTGAGGATTTCCTGGCCGCCTGCCGCGCGTGCGGCATGACCGGCATCGCCGGCGTCGAAATCAGCGCGGCCGTCGATGAAGGCCCCGGCACGCTGCACATTCTTGGCTACGGGCTGGACCCGCACCACCCTCTGGTGCAAGAGAGCCTCGGACGCGTGCTCGAAGGCCGCGCCTGGCGCAACGAGCAGATCCTCGAAAAGCTCAACGAGCTGGGCCTGGAACTGGACTGGGCCGAGGTTCAGGCCTGCGCCGGCGAGGACATCGTCGGACGCCCCCATATCGCGCAGGCGCTGATCGACCGCGATTACGTCTCGGCCATGGATGAGGCGTTCGACAAGTATCTCGCCAAGGGCCGCCCCGCCTATGTCGACCGCTACCGCCTTTACCCGGAAGAGGGCATCCGCATGATCCGCGAGGCCGGCGGCGTCGCCGTCATCGCGCACCCCTTCTCGTGGGAGACCGATGACGCGCGCCTGGAGGCCGGCCTGCGCACGCTCCAGGCGCTCGGCCTCGGCGGCATCGAGGCGGTCTACTCCGAGTACACGCCGGAGCAGACCGTGACCCTGCTGCGCCTCGCCAAGCGCCTCGGCCTGCTGGTCACCGGCGGCTCCGACTACCACGGCCTGGCCAAGCCCGACATCGCGCTCGGCCGCGGCTTCGGCGCGCTCGACGTGCCGGACACCTGCCTGCCCCCGCTGCTGGCCGCGCTGGGCCCCGACAACCCTTGGGTGACTACCCCTAACTTGAAAGTTGAGCGTTGAGCGTTGAACGTTGAGCGTTGAGAGTTACACGTTACAAGTTACCCGTTCAGAGTTCGGAGTTGAACGTTGAGCGTTGAGAGTTCCCCCATGGACTGGACCGACACCCTTGCCGAACTGATCCGGCGCACCACGAGCGACCTGCCCGCTGACGCGGAGGCCGCGCTGCGCCGCGCCGCCGACGCGGAGGCGCCCGGCTCGCAGGCCGCGCTGATCCTCCGCGCGCTGGCGGAGAACACCGTGCTCGCGCGCCTGCAGTCCACCCCGCTCTGCCAGGACACCGGCACGCTCACCTTTTTCTGGGACGTGCCGCCCGGCACCGACACCGCCGCGCTCGAACAGGCCGCGCGCGGGGCGGTGGCGCTCGCCACCCGCAACGGCTGGCTGCGCCGCAACACGATCGACACCCTGACGGGGCGCTCGGTCGACAGCAATGTCGCCGAGGGCTGTCCGGTGTGCCACTTCGAGCAGAGGTCAGAGGGAAGAGGGAAAAAGGAAGAGGGAGGAAGGAAGAGGGAAGAGGGGATAGACGTTTGGCTTTTGCAGAAAGGCGGCGGCAGCGAGAACATGAGCCGGCAGTTCAGCCTGCCCGACGAGACGCTCGGCGCCGGGCGCGACCTGGAGGGCGTGCGGCGCTGCCTGCTGCATGCGGTCTGGGAGGCGCAGGGGTTCGGCTGCGCACCGGGCGTGCTGGGCGTCTGCATCGGCGCCGACCGCGCCGAAAGCTTTCTCGCCGCCAAGCGCCAGTTGCTGCGCCCGCTCGACGACGCCGCGCCGGAACCCGAGTTGGCCGCGCTCGAACGGCGCGTGCTGGCGGAGGCGAACGCGCTGGGCATCGGTCCGATGGGCATGGGCGGCACCACCACGCTGCTGGGCGTCAAGATCGCCGCGCGCACCCGCCTGCCCGCCTCGTACTTTGTCACCGTGGCCTACCTCTGCTGGGCCTGCCGCCGGCGCGGCCTGCGCGTGCCGGCCGACGGCCCGCTCCAGTGGCTCAACTGACGCATTCCTTCATCCCGCATGCTCTTATGATCACCCTTCACCATCCTTTCACGGAAGCCGCCGTGCGCGCCCTGCGCGCCGGAGAGGCCGTGCGTGTGTCCGGCCGCGTCTGCACCGGGCGCGACCGCCTGCACAAACATCTGGCCGAAGGCGGCGCGTGTCCGGCCGATCTGCGCGATGGCGCGCTCTTTCACTGCGGCCCGGTGGTGGTCCCGCGTTCACCCGATCCCGCGCAGCCGCCCGACGGGCGCGGCGACTGGCACGTGGTGGCGGCCGGACCCACCACCTCGGTGCGCGAAGAGCCCTACATGGCGCGGGTGATCGAGCAGTTCGGCGTGCGCGTCGTGATCGGCAAGGGCGGTATGGGCGCGGCCACGCGCGAGGCGTGCGCGCGGTTCAGCTGCGTCTATCTGCAGGCGGTGGGCGGCGCCGCCGCCCTGATCGCGCAGCGCGTCACGCGCGTCGCGCAGGTGCATTTTCTCGAAGCGTTCGGCGCCACCGAAGCGCTCTGGGAGCTGGAGGTCGAGGGCTTGGAGACGGTGGTCGGCATCGATGCCGGCGGACGCAGCCTGTACGACGAGGTGCGCGATGCCTCAGCCGCGCGCCTGCTTCATCTGCTGGAATAGGCATCGGAGGCAGCCTCGCGCATCTTTTTGCCCCACTTGACCGGCGCCATGCCGACCTGCTGATGAAACGCGCGGGTCAGGGTCCGCGTGGTGCAAAAGCCGCAGGCTGCCGCGATCTCCGTCACGCGCCGTTCATTGGCGAGCACCAGTTTCTGGGCGTGCTCCAGGCGGACGTCAAGCAGGTAGCGGTGCGGCGAGCCGCGCATCTCGCGGCGGAACAGGAGGAAGAGCTGGCGGAGCGACACGCCGGCCGCCTCGGCGATCTGCTTCATGGTCAGCGCTTCAGGGTAGCGCGCGTCGATCATATGGACCGCCCGCCTGAGCGCGGGATGTGTGATGGCCAGGCACCCGGTGGAGACGCGGCGGACCAGCGGGCCGGGCGGCACCACGGTGACCGGCGGCACGGGGAGTCCGCGCATCCGGCGGTCGAGCACGCGCGCCGCCTGGTAGCCGAGCTGCTCCATGTCGGGCGAGACGCTGGTGAGCGGTACGGGCGAGATCGCGCAGAGCGCCTCGAGGTCGCCCACGCCGATTACCGCCACCTCATCCGGCACCTTGATCTGCGCCTCGATGCAGCGTTCGATCATGACGACGGCGTCGTGGTCATCGCGGCACATCACGCCGAGCGGCATCCGGTGGCTTTTCAGTCGCGATTGAACGGCGTGGAGCTGCTCGCGAGGCGTGGAGCCGGAAAGGTCCATGAAAGGGAGCTTCAGTTCCTCCAGCCGTTCGCGGAACGCCCGCTTGCGTTCGTCGCCGGAGGGGGACGCGTCGCAGGCGAACCAACCCGTTCTCTTGTGAAACAGGGCATAAAGGTGGTCCGCTGCCGCACGGGCGATCTGACGGTTGTCCGGCACGACCATGGGGGCGTCCAGGCCCGGCGAGTCGGTGCCGAGAATGACGGTGGGCACGGTTGCGGCGCGGTCGCACACATACGCATTGACCGAGGGATCACGGTGGCCCATGGCGATCATGCCGTCAAACGCGCCGTCGAGCGGGATTTGATTGGTGAAGAAGTGCCGCGTGTCCATGCGCCAGCCGGCCTCGCGGGCAAAACGGCTGATGCCCTGAAAGATCCGGTAGTCGTTCCACGACAGCAGAAAAAAAATCTGTTTGCGCCGTTTCATGCCGC
>JAGOBZ010000298.1 GCA_017999015.1 Kiritimatiellia bacterium | reverse complement strand
ATTGCCAAGCCGACCGGAAAGGACTACACTTTCTCCCAAACGAGTGTCTTCGGGGCAAGGTGACCCGGCTGAAATGCCGGGGATTCCTGACCGGCGGTAAAGCCCGCGACTGGCAAGCTGTTCCTGTCTGCCACTGACACGGTTCAATTCCGTGGCCGACAGTTAAAGTCTGGATGAAAGAAGGCATTTTTGTTCGTATGGCTTTGCCCCGGCTTGTGATGCGCCGGGGTTTTTGTTTTGGAGCGATAGGGTATGGAGAACGAGTTGATATTTGATGCGGTCGAGGCATGCGTCGAGGCGTTCCGTCAGGGCCAGATGGTGATCGTGGCCGATGACGAGAACCGTGAGAACGAGGGCGACCTGATCATCGCTGCGGAGAAGGTCACGCCGGAAGCCATCAATTTCATGGTCGTTAACGCGCGCGGGTTGGTCTGCGTGCCGATGACTGGCGCCCGTCTGCGAGAGTTGGGCGTGGAGCGCGCGCCGAGCCGCAACCGGGGCGACAAATTCGCGACCGCCTTCACTTATTCGGTGGATGCCGCCGCCGGCGTGACGACCGGCATCAGCGCGGCCGACCGCGCACGGACGGTCCAGACGCTGATCGATCCTTCCTCCGGTCCCGAGTCGATCGTGAGCCCCGGACATATCTTTCCGCTAGAGGCGCGCGAAGGCGGGGTGCTGGTGCGCGCCGGCCACACCGAGGCGGCCGTCGACCTCGCCAAGCTGGCCGGACTCAAGCCGGCCGGTGTGATCTGCGAGATCATGCTGCCCGACGGCACGATGGCGCGACTGCCGGACTTGCGCGAATTCGCCACGCGGCACGGACTCAAGATGCTGTCGATCGCAGACCTGATCCAGTACCGCCGCCGCCGCGAGCGCCTGATCGATTTTGTCGAGGAGGTGGAGTTGCCGACCGCGCTCGGGCAGTTCAAGTTGCGCCTCTACACCTCGTCGCCGGACGGCGGGGAGCATCTCGCGCTGATCAAAGGCGATCTCGCCAAAGTCGATGCTCCCCTGGTGCGCGTGCACAGCGAATGCCTGACCGGCGATGTGTTCGGCTCGGCGCGCTGCGACTGCGGCAACCAGCTCCACGCAGCGATGCAGATGGTGGAGCAGGAGGGGTGCGGCGTGGTGCTCTACATGCGTCAGGAGGGGCGCGGCATCGGCCTGGCCAACAAGCTGCACGCCTACAAGCTGCAAGAGAAGGGGCTGGATACCGTGGACGCCAACCTGAAGCTGGGTTTTCCGGCGGATCTGCGCGACTACGGCGTGGGCGCGCAGATTTTGGCGGATCTCGGGCTGAAACGCATCCGCCTGCTGACGAACAACCCTAAAAAGTTGGTCGGCCTGCAAGGATACGGTTTGGAGATCACCGAACGCGTGCCGCTGGTGGCCCAGCCCGGCGACCACAACCGGCGCTATCTTGAAACCAAGAAGGCGCGCATGGGGCATATGATTTAGGAATGAAGCGCGGTCGTGCCGCGAGCAAACGAGGGGAATACTTTCAACGCTCAACGCTCAACTCTCAACGTTCAACTCTCAAGTTATAGGAGACACAGCATGAAAGAAATCGCGGGAAACCTGGATGCAACGGGCCTGAAGATGGCCTTGGTGGTCAGCCGCTTCAACAGTTTCTTCACCGAGCAGTTGGTGAAGGGCGCGGCGGATTGTTTTGTGCGGCACGGCGGCAAAGAGGCGGACCTCACGCTGGTGCGCGTGCCGGGCGCCAACGAGCTGCCGCAAGTGGCCCAACGTCTGGCGGCGGCCGGGCAGGTCGATGCGGTGATCGCGCTGGGCGCGGTCATTCAAGGGGCGACCCCGCACGCCGATCTGATCAACGGCACGGTGGCGCGCGCGCTCGCAAAGATCGCGCTCGATACCGGCGTGCCGGTCCTGAACGGTATCGTCTGCGCGCTGAATCTGGAGCAGGCGATCGAGCGCGCCGGCACCAAGCAGGGCAACAAGGGGTGGGACGCGACGGCAGCCGCGATCGAGACGGTCAACGTGCTCAAGGCGCTGTAAGGAGTACGTATGGCGACACGCAGACAGGGACGTGAATGGGCGCTGCAACTGCTGTTCCAGGCGGACATGAACCCCGGACTGGATCTCGACATGTCGATTCCTAAGTTCTGGCGGCAGCAGTACACCTGCAAGGTCGAGGAGGCCGAGAAGCGCGATGCAGAGCTGCCGCAATCCACAAAGCCGGTGGAGGATCGTGTGGCGCCGCCGAAGATTCGCGAATTCACCGAAAAACTGGTGCGCGGTGTGCTGGGGCACCTCGAAGAGATCGACGATAAGCTGGTCGCGTATACGCAGAATTGGCCGCTTCACCGCATGGGTTCGGTCGAGCGCAATGTCCTGCGGCTCGCCTTCTATGAACTGCTCTATTGCAGCGACGTGCCGCCAGCCGTGGTGCTGAACGAGGCGATCGATCTGGCCAAGTATTTCAGCAACACGGATTCGGGCCGCTTTGTCAACGGCATCCTTGACCGGCTGAACAAAGAGTTGCAGAAGGAACGCTGAATGCCGAACGCTGAAGGCTGACGATGACGCAAACCGCTGAAGACAGGAAATGGATGCGGCGGGCGATCGCGCTGGCGCGACGCGGCGAAGGACGTACGCGGCCCAACCCGCCGGTCGGCGCCGTAGTCGTGCGGGGCGACAGCAAGCTGGGCGAGGGGTTCCACCGCCGGGCCGGCGAGGCGCATGCCGAGGTCGTGGCTCTCGATGCCTGCCGCGGCGCGGCGCGCGGCGCCGCGCTGTATGTGACGCTGGAGCCGTGCTGCACGCACGGCCGCACGCCGCCCTGTACCGACCGCATCCTGCGCGAAGGAATCGCGCGTGTGGTGGTCGGCTGCCGCGACGAGAACGGCTGCCACTGCGGACGCGGCCTGGACGTGCTGGCCAAGCGGGGCGTCGACGTGGTCTACGGCGTTTGCGAGGAGGAGGCGCGCGATCTGACGCGTCCGTTTTTCAAGCATGTCACCACGGGCCTGCCGTATGTGACGGTCAAGTTGGCGATGACGCTTGACGGGCGCATCGCGGATCGCGAGCACCGCGCGAAGTGGATCACCGGCGCGGCGGCGCGCGCTGAGGTGCAGCGCCTGCGGCGGCGCGCGGATGTGATGTTGGTCGGAGCCGGCACGGTCTGCGCGGACGATCCTTCGCTGCTCTGCCGGCTGCGCGGGGCCGGGGGCGTGGACGGCCTCGTCCGCGATACTAAAGAGTCCGGCGCTTCTCCTGCCGGTGTGCTGCCCGCACCGCCGGCGGGGCTGCTGCGCGTGGTGGTGGATGCGTCGGGTCGCACGCCGGCCCATGCGCAAGTGTACACCGACGCCGCGGCGGCGCGCACGGTCGTGGCGACGACGCAGGTCGGGGCGGCCCGCAAGGCGGCGGCTTGGGCGCTGCATGGCGCGCAGGTCTGGACCTTGGGCGCCGCCGACGACGGGAGGGTGCCGCTCGAGCTGTTGCTGAAGCGGCTGGGCGCGGCGGGCTATCTGCATGTGCTGTGCGAAGGTGGCGGTCATCTGGCCGGCGCCTTGCAGGATGCGGGGCTTGTGGATGCGTATGAACTTTTTTACGCGCCGGCGCTGTTGGGCGACAGCCGGGCCGTCGGCGCGCTGGAGGGCCGCGGCACGCTGCTGGCGGACGTGCGGCGATGGCGCTGTGTGGATGTGAAGCGGTTCGGCGAGGATGTCCGGATCCGCGTGCGGAAGGCGTGAGCGTATGTTTACGGGACTCGTGCAGCGGGTGGGGGTGCTGAAGCGGCTGGCTCGGTCCGGCGAAGGGTGGACGTTGACCCTCACGCACTCGCCGTGGCCGGACGCGCTGGTGCTCGGCGAAAGTGTCGCGGTGCAGGGCGCGTGCCTGACGGTGACGGCGCGCGGCGAGGGCTGGTTCACAGCCGACGTGCTGGAGGAGACGCTGCAGCGCACCGCGTTGCGGCGGCTGGGCGAAGGGGCCCGGGTCAATCTCGAACGGGCCTTGGCGCTGGGCGACCGCCTCGGCGGCCACATCGTGAGCGGTCATGTCGACGAGCGCGGCGTATTGAGCGCGATTGAAGACCGCGGGCGCGATGTGGCGTGGCGGATCGCCTGCTCGACGACGCTGGCGCGCCAGACGGTGCTGAAGGGCTCGGTCGCGATCGACGGCGTGAGCCTCACGGTCTCGGGGCTCAGCGACGACGGCTTCGAAGTCAATCTCATTCCCCACACGCTCAAAGAGACCAGCCTGTGCGACCGCAAGCCCGGCGACGAGGTCAATCTCGAAGGCGACCTGCTGGGCAAGTATGTGGCGCGTCTGTTGGGGCAGGAGACGCGCGGCGGGATCACCGAACGCATGTTGGCGGAGAACGGATTTTTATGAAAAAAGTGCTGTGCTTAGGGTTGACGCCGGTCTTGCAGCGGACGCTGGT
>JAGOBZ010000297.1 GCA_017999015.1 Kiritimatiellia bacterium | reverse complement strand
GCGGCGGGTTATGGCAGAATACGCGCCCAAATGGTCAGAGCAGGGTCTGTCATCACACTGGAGGCGTATGCCAAGATCAACCTGACGCTGGAGATCTTGGGCCGGCGGCCGGACGGGTACCATGAGCTGCGCAGCATCGTGATGCCCGTCACGCTGTCCGACACGGTCGCGCTCACCTCCACCTACGCGCAGACCGCCATGACGATCACCGCCGCGCCGGGTGTGGACCTCACCAAGATCGGCGCGATGGACCGCAATCTGGCGGTGCGCGCCGCGCGCCTGATGCAGCTCCGCTACCAGGTCAACGCCGGCGCGCGCATCCACATCCACAAGCGCATCCCGATCGGCGGCGGACTGGGGGGCGGCAGCGCGGACGCCGCAGGGGTGATCGTGGGGCTGGACCGTCTCTGGGGGCTGGGGCGCCCGCGCGCGGAGCTGATGGCGCTGGGTGCGGAGCTGGGCAGCGACATTCCTGCGTTGATTCATGGCGGCGCCGTGCTGATGGAGGGGCGCGGCGAGCGCGTGCGGGGGCTCTTCGACGGCACGCCGCAGCCGGTCTGCGCGGGCTTCTGGCTGCTTATCGCCAACCCCGGCATCATGTGTTCCACACCCGAGGTTTTCGGGAAATGGAGAGCGGGCTTGACTGTGAGCCCCCTCCTTCTCCATAATATGACCTCTTCTATCCGTACCAGCGACGTTTCGGCTGCGGCGTTGGCGCTTCATAACGGTTTGCAACCGGCGGTCTACGAGAGTTACCCCGGAGTCGCCCAGACGGCCGCCCGGCTTCAGGAAGCGGGCTGCCTGGGTGTTTTGCTTTCCGGCAGCGGGGCGTCGGTGTTCGGCCTGGCACGGGATGAAGCGCACGGGCGGGAGATCAGCCGGAGGCTGGGCACCGGCGTGTGGCACGTTGTGGCACAAACCTGCCCGGTGGTGTAATGGCAGCACAAGAGACTTTGACTCTCTCAGAGGTGGTTCGAATCCACCCCGGGCAACCAGTGTGTGTGTTGGGAAAGTGTACGAGCATGATTGTTTTTTCAGGAACCGCGAACCTGCCGCTGGCTGAGCGGATGATGGCCTACCTCGGCGGCCGGCTGGGCGACATCAACATCCGTCGTTTCCCGGACGGTGAGACCCACGTCAAGATAGTCGACAACGTGCGCGGCAAGGACGTCTACATGGTGCAGCCGATCTGCACGCAGCCCAACGAGATGCTGATGGAGCTGCTGATCATGATCGACGCGGCGCGCCGGGGCTCGGCGGCGCGCATCACTGCGGTGCTCCCCTATTACGGCTATGCGCGGCAAGACCGCAAAGACCAGCCGCGCGTGCCGATCACCGCGAAGCTCGTGGCCAACCTGCTGGTGGCCGCCGGCGCCAACCGCGTGCTGACGATGGACCTGCACGCCCAGCAAATCCAAGGATTTTTTGATATTCCCGTCGACCACCTGCACGCCGCGCCGGTAATGGTGAAGTACCTGCGCGAGATTAAGCTCAAGAAGCCGCTCGTCGTGTCGCCCGATACCGGAGGGGCAAAAGCGGCTTACGCTTACTCGCAAATGCTGGGCACGGGCCTGGCGATTGTGGCGAAGCAGCGCATGGGAGACGCGGAGGTGGACGCCTTTAGCGTCGTCGGCGACGTGAAAGGGTGTGACGTGATCATGGTCGATGACATGACCACGACATGCGGCACGCTGTGCGCGGCCGCCAAGCTCCTGAAGGAGAAGGGGGCCTCGTCCATCCGGGCGGCGGTCACCCACATTCCCCTGACGGAGAAGGGTGTAGAACGCTTGAAGACGGACGCCGGGCTCACCGAGCTGGTCGTGACGGACACGGTCCCTTTGCGGGCCGACCTGAGCACGGCCGAGCTGCCGATGAAGCTGACGGTGCTGTCCGTCGCCGAGCTGCTGGGCGAAGCGATCCGCAGAATCCACCAAGACCAGTCCGTAAGCTCGCTGTTCAGGTACTGAGCGGCGGCCCGGACAAGAAATGAGAAGCCTGAGCGGCATGCGGCAGGCGCGGTGAGCAGGCTCCCTCCGAACCCAGGGTTGTGTTCGGTCCCGGAGCGGGTTGATCCGCGTTGCTGGCGCAGGCTGCAGCGGCATTAGTGATAGAGGAAAACATGGCGAACGAACAGATCAAGCTGAAGGCCGAGCCGCGCACGGAACAGGGTTCCGTGGCCGTGGGCCGGCTGCGCCGCTCCGGGAGCATTCCCGCCGCGGTGAACCGTATCGGGGGCGACACGACGCTGGTGAAACTCAACACGCATGCATTTGTCATCATGTTGCGCCACCACGAGAGCGAGCAGATGCTCGTGACGCTCGACCTCGACGGCCAAGAGATCCCCGCGCTGATGCGCGAGGTGCAGTACGACGTGATGACGGGCCATCCGATCCACGCGGATTTCGGCGAGATTTCGCTGAGCAAGAAGATCCGTGTTTCGATCCCCCTGCATCTGGCGGGCGAGCCGGAAGGCGTCAAGCTCGGCGGCGGCATCCTGCAGCAGATGCTGCGCTCGGTGGAGGTCGAGTGCCTGCCGACCGAGATCGTCGAAGCCTTCACCGTCGATATCACCGCGCTCAAGGTGGGGCAGTCGATTTTCGCGCGCGATCTCAAGCTGGGCGATGCCTATACGGTCATCACCGGCAAGGACGCCGTGGTCACGACGGTTGCGGCGCCCGAAGAGGACGCATCCGCCGTTACCGCTGAAGGCGCCGCCGCGGCGACACCCGAGGTGATCACCAAGGGCAAGAAGGAAGAGGGGGCCGAAGGCGCCGCTCCCGCCGCCAAGAAGTAACCCGGAGGGGACCACCGCGTGAAAATGATTGCGGGACTGGGCAACCCCGGCACGGCCTACGCGAACACGCCTCACAATGTCGGCTTCGATGTTGTCGACCTGTTGGCGGAACGCATGGCGGCCGGCTGGAAGAACAGTTCCGGGTTTCACGCGCGCGTTGCACGCGCCGCCTGCGCGGGCGGTCCGCTGCTGCTGGTCAAGCCTCAGACCTTCATGAATCTGAGCGGCACCAGCGTGGCGCCCCTGCTGCGCTATTACGGCGGCTCTCCGGCCGACTTGACGGTGATCCTGGACGACGCGGACCTGCCGCCCGGCACGCTGCGTATACGGGCATCGGGAGGGAGCGGAGGGCACCGCGGACTGGCCTCGGTCATCGGGGCGCTGGGGACCGAAGGGTTCCCGAGGGTCCGGCTGGGCGTGGGACGCGACGCGCGCGGCGACTTGGTCGACCATGTGCTCAGCCGTCTGGACGGCGAGCGCATGCGCCTGGTGCGGGCGACGATCGAGGCGGCCGCAGACGCGGTGCAGTGCCTGACCGACAAGGGATTGAACGAAGCGATGAACCGGTTCAACGGCTGGCGCGCCGACGGGGCGCTGCCGGATGACCCCAAGTGAGAACAGTATGAAAAAATACGATGGCTTGTATATCTTCGCCGGCTCGGCGAAGGATGACGTTCTGGACAAACAGATCGACAAGGTGCGCGGTGAGATCACGCGCCTGTCCGGCAACGTGCTGACCACGGAGGTGCTCGGCAAACGAACCTTTGCGCGCCCGATGCAGAAGCGCGACAACGGCGTCTATGTGAAGATCCGCTTCGAGTTGGACCCCAACCAGGTCGCCGCGCTCCTCGGCCGTTATCACCTTGCCGAGGACGTCTTCCGCGTGCAGATCCTTGCCGTGGACGACCGCCGCGAAACCGTCCTGGCCCAGCAGGCCGAAGAACGCAAAGCCCGTGAGGCCGCGCGTGCCGAGGCTGAAGCGGCCGCCAACGAAAACAAGGACACCCAGAGCGAGTCGTAAACCAGCCTGGATGCAGGGACAAAGGGACGGTAAACCATGGCTTCATTCAACAAAGTGATCATCGCCGGCAATCTCACGCGCGATCCGGAAATCCGCAACGCGGGGAGCGCCAAGGTGGCGGACCTCCGCCTCGCGATCTCTGAAACGTGGCGCGACAAAACCTCGGGGCAACCCAAGGAGGTGACCTGTTTTGTTGATGTGGTGGCTTGGGAGAGACAGGCGGAGTTCTGCCAACACTACTTCTCCAAAGGCAAAGGCATGCTCGTCGAGGGCCGCCTGCAGATGGATGAGTGGACGGACAAGCAGACCAATGAGAAGCGCAGCAAGCTGCGCGTGCGGGCCGACCGCATCCTGTTCTGGGGCGGACCGCCGCGACAGGACGGAGCCGCAGCCCCCGCCGCGCCGCGCACCGCCACAACCGCCCCGATTGCGCCCAGCGCGACGGCCCCCGAGCCGTCCGCGTTCGGCGACGACGCCGGGGCGCTCGCCCAGGATGACGAGGCTTTGCCGTTCTAAAGACAACGTTTGAACAAGAGGAATCAAGCTTATGGCCATGCAAAAAAGAAACAACCGATCGGACCGGGACAGCCGCGACCGCGACATGATGCCCGCCCGT
>JAGOBZ010000012.1 GCA_017999015.1 Kiritimatiellia bacterium | reverse complement strand
GGCATCGCGGGCACAGGTGTTGTCTTTTTCATGCCCGAAGTTAACCAAATCTCGGGCGCAATGTCCCGAAAATTCGTTCAACCTGTTCCAGATAAGTGATTTGGATCGCCAACAGCATCAGTCATGGGAGCACGGTGGAATTCGCGGTGACAAGCGCCTCGGGAGCGGGTATCCTACTCGCGGTATTTAATCTTCAACGAGGCATCTATGGCATTTGACAGCGGCAGTGTGAGTTTCCGGCTCTTTTATCTTCAACAGCAGTACGATTCCAGTTTAATCGACGCCTTTTCGCAGCATGTCGCGCCGCCGATCGAATCGCTCAACCGCGATCCCATCCGCGGTTGGGTGACCGGGCGACATCTCTTCGACCGTGCGATTTCGGATGAGACCTGCGTGATCGGCCCCTACCTTCACGCGCAATGGCTGCATGCCGAGAAGAAGGTGCCGGCCGCGTTGCTGCGCGCACATGTGCAGATGGAAGAGGATCTCGAGCGTCGCGCGAGAGAGACCGATTTCTTGCCGCGCGCGGTACGCGCCGAAGTCAAACAGCGCGTCACCGAATCGCTCTTGCCGAAGATGCCGCCGACCTTGACCAGTATCCCCGTGGTGGTCGATTTCCGCAACGACCTGCTGGTGGCCGCCGCGATGTCCGACAAGCAGACGGACACCCTCTCGCCCGCGTTCAAGGAAACTGCCGGCACGCTGCCGATCCTGCTCACGCCCGAGACCGCCGCCCTGCGCCGCAAGCAGGTCAACGCCAACGATCTTGAGCCGGTCAGCTTTTCGCCCGACACCGCCTTGGAGCCCCCCAACGAGTCCACGCTGGGCATGGATTTCTTCACCTGGCTCTGGTTTGCCTGGGAGAAGGAAGGCGGGGTCTACCATCTGCCTGACGGCCGCGAGTTCGGCGTGATGCTTGAAGGCCCGCTCACCTTCTTTCGCGAAGGCCAAGGCGCGCACGAAGCGTTGCTGCGCAAAGGTTCGCCGCTCAACAGCCGCGAGGCCGGCACGGCCCTGCTCTGCGGCAAGAAGCTCAAGCGCGCGAAAGTCGTGATCGCCCACAGCGACGACGTCTTCAGCGCGACAGTCGACGCCGACTTCGCTTTCCGCTCGCTGAAACTGCCCAAGGGTGAACAAACAGAGGCGGCCGGCCGGTTCGAAGAGCGCATGCTCATGATCGAGACGTTTTGGTCGGCGTGGCTCGCACTCTTCGACCGCTTCTTGGACCTACGCACCGACACGCAAGCATGGGCCAAAACCCTTGACGCCATGCGCCAGTGGATTGCCCGTTTCGGTGAAGTCTGATCCGTCCGGCATGCAGAACGACCCCGTCACGCCTCAAGGCCTCCAGCACATCATGATCGGTGCGCAGGAACTGATGATCGAAACGCCGCCCGATCTCGACGCACTGCTTGACCGGGCGGCCGCGGCAGATCCGCAGGCTGTCGACGCGATCCCCTACTATGCGATCCTCTGGCCGGCCGCGCACGGTTTGGCGTGTGACCTGTGGGAACAGCGCGACCGTCTGCCGGGCTTAGGCGTCATTGAGCTGGGCTGCGGACTCGGGCTGCCGTCCATTCTCGCGGCGAGGCTCGGCGCGCGCGTCGTGGCCACAGACTTCCACCCCGACACCGGCGCCTGGTTACGACGCAACGCCGAGTTGAACTGCGTGCGGATCGAGTACCAGGTCCTTGACTGGAATGCTTGCCAGGACCGTTCGCACCCGCTGTGCGGACAACCCGCACCGCTGGTCATCGGCAGCGACCTGCTCTACGAACGGCGTCACATTCCGGCACTGGTCTGCGCCATCGACGCGCTCTGCGCCCCCGGCGGCCAGGCAGTCATCGCCGATCCGGGACGCGACCACCTGCCGCTCTTTGCAGCGGCCATGCAGGCAGCAGGCTGGCACGCTACCCTGCACCCGGCGGGCGACATTTACGTTTGCCGCTTCGACCGTATCACCGCTTCACTTGCTTGAGAAGCAGGGTTCAAGTTTTGCCAGGATTGACAGGATTTTCATGATTTAACTGCTTTATTCCAATCATGTTAATCCTGGATTTCTCTCCGCCGAAGCGAAGCTGTCGGAAATCATGGCTAAAAAAACCATCTCTTGGGGTTTACAGACTACAGGCCAGCCGTTTCGCCAATTCGGCGGCTGAGGCCGCATCCGGCGAGTAGCCGTCCGCCCCGATTTCGTCGCAGAACGCCTGCGTCACCGGTGCCCCGCCGATGATCACCTTGGCCGGCAGTCCGGCCGCGCGCACCGCCTCCACCACAGCGCGCATCGTCACCATCGTGGTCGTCAGCAGCGCCGAAACCCCGACGATTTTTGCGTCGTGTTCCTGCGCCAGCTCGACAAACCGCTCCGGCGCCACACCGATCCCGGCGTCCACCACTTTAAAGCCTGCGCCTTCCAACATCATGCCCACCAGATTCTTGCCGATATCGTGGAGATCGCCTTTGATCGTCCCGATCACCGCTGTCGCGAAAGGCGTCACGCCATCTGCAATCAGATGCGGTTTCAGAAGATCGGTCCCTTGCTTCATCGCGCGCGCGGCCAGCAGCACCTGCGGCACAAACACCTCGTTTTTCTTGAACCGTTCACCGATCACACCCATGCCCGCACACAGCCCGTCGTTCAGCAGGACCGATGCGGCCACCCCCTGCTCAATCGCTGCGGCCACGAGGCTCACCACCTCGGGCGCTCTTCCCCTGATTACAGCTTCCTGAATCTGCTCGACGATCATGCTCGCTTCTCCTCTTTGACTCCGATTCATCCTTTCAAACGCATCCAGGAGGCGAGCTTGACACTGCGCGCCTCTGCCGACTGCTGCTCTTCAGGCGTACTCGGCTTCGCGGCCCGCTCCAAGGTTTCGATCCGCATCAGCAACGCCCGCTGGTTGGCCTCAAACTGCTCACGTTCCTCATCGCGGTTTTTCCGCTCCACCGCCAATTCGTGCTCGCGCTTGCGCGTCTGTTCCTCAAGCTCTTCGATCTGCTGCGAACGTTTCTCGCCCGCCACGATCTGAGAAAGCAAACGGGCACCCTCTGTTTCGAGCAGTCGCACTTTATCCTGAAGCTCGCGCTCCTTCGTCTCGGCCAGTCGCATCTCGCGCTGATAGGTCACGCGCATATTTTCAAGATCCGCCCGCAAACGGGCAATTTGCGGCTCCGAGGGCTGCTCGCGCACGGTGCGCCGCGTCATGTCACCCGGGCTTCCACCCAGGTGTTTCAAAAGTTTTTGGCGGCGATCCAACAGCGACTGCTGACGCTGGGCGCTCCAGGTCTTGAGCTGTTCGGCCTGTGTCTTTTCGCGCTCCAGTGACACCGCCAGTTCAGCCACCTCGGCATTGATTAACTCATAAACGGCCGCCTGATCCGCATAGAAACGCGCGGTCTCTTCGGGCGGCTGCGCGCACATTTTTTCCAATTCGGCAATCTTTTCCTGGTAGGTGATGTCGCGCGCATTGGCATCGTTGAGCACTTCGGCCAGCGATGTCTCACTGGCGCACGCGCGCGCTTCGGCGGCGGCCAACGCTTTCCCCGTTGTCTCGGCGCTCACTTCTGCACGTTCAAGCTTCTGTCCGAGCGCCTGCACACGCCTTCGCTCCTCTTCCCATTCCGCCTCACTCGCACGGGCACGTGCCTCAGCCTCTGCGCGCGCGGTTTCGGCCGTCGCGGCACGCGCCGAGGCTTGTGCCAAGGCCGCCGACAACTCTTCGATCCGCTGCTCGCCTGCAGCCAGAGCTTCCTCGGCCGTTGCAGCGCGCGCGGCAACGCGCTCCGCTTCGGTGAGACGCGCCTCCAATTCCTTCACTCGCGCCTGCGCCGCGGCCAGTTCGGCCTCACGTGTCGCCACAATCTGCTCGCGTTCGCCGGACTGACGTTCATGGAACAGCAGCGCCTGCTCCAACTCTGTTAAACGCGGGGCCGCGCCAGCCGTCTCTTCAAGCTGCTGTTCGAACCGCTTGACCTGTTGCCGCAACTGCTCCAGCTTGCGTTCATGGGCTCTGGCGTCCTTTTCGGCATTACGGACCAACGCTTCTTTCTGTGCTTCGGCCTCTTTCAGCAGGGCGGCCAGCACTTCGCGCTCGTGTTGGATCGTTTCCAAGGCATTGGCATCCGACAGTTTCGACAGCCGTTCGCGCTGCTCGCTGACCATCGTTTCCAGCTCGTGAACGCGGCGCTGCAGAACGTCTTCCGGCATCGCTTCCCGCAACCGTTTCTCGCCGGCAGGCGCCGCAACTGCCGACTCCGACTCCACGTCCTCCGCCGCGACGACCTGCGCGGTCGGCGACACCTTGCCGCTCTTGATCAACGCTTCAGCGGCCAGCCGGTTGAGCGGTCCGCGCAATTCACCGTCACCGTCATCCACGAACCAGCGCATGTCCAACAACTCGACCGAAACCGCCTGCACCCATTTTTTACGGTCTTGAGACACTTCGTGCCCAGGCAAGATCCGGCCCTGCTCGGCCCAGACGACCAGCCCCTGCGTCGCGACAGGGCCAAAGACCGTTTCGCCGTTGATACGGAGGAACCACTGGCGATTGTCGTCATGTTCGTTCTGTTGTTCCGTCATGATTGTCACCTGACCGTTGTCTCATTCTTCATGCTTCACGTCTACCGCTTTTTTGCGAAAAACGCCGGGCCGCGCGCCCCGAGCCGTTCCAGCTCACGTTGCGCTTGCCGTTCGAGTTCCGTCAGCGAAAGGCCTGTAAAATCGCCGGGGACTCCCGCAGCGGCCGGCGGCTTCGGAGACGGCCGGAGACGTTGTGCTTCCGCCGGCCTTACCGGAGGGAGCACCTCGGCGTCAATCACCGCATCCCGTGCGGACCGCTCATCCGTCATTTTCCGGAACACGTCGGCCTCCGCCTCAAGCCTGGCAATCACTTGCTGGCGAGTCGCCGCCTCCGCCAACGCCCGTTGAGCCTCAGCCTGCCAATCGTCCCGCTCACGCTGAACGGTCTGATGCGCCTGCTCCACAACCTGAAGCTGTTGCTGCATGCTCTGCCGTTGCTGCTGCCATGCGGCGCCCTGTTCCTCCCGCTGGCTTTCCTGTTCGTTCTGCCGCGCCTCAGCGTCCTGGAACCGCGTTTGCCATTCTCGCGCTTCCGCTCGTGAATGTTCCAGCTCTGCCGCGGCCTGGCGGAACCGGTCTGCCCAAGCCGACAGGTCGGCACGCGCTTGCCCCAACGCTTCCTCGCATGCGGCACGTTCCTGCCGCAACGCAGCCTCCGCTCCCTCGCGCGCGGCACGTTCCTGCCGCAACGCCTCCTCCGCTCCCTCGCGCGCGGCACGTTCCTGCCGCAACGCCGCCTCCGCTCCCTCGCGCGCCTGAACCAGCAAGGCTTCAGCCTCGCTCAACCGCGAGTCGCATGCCTTGCTGAACGACACGCGCTCGGCTTCACGCGCTGCCGCAAGCTGCACGGCTTGACGGCACAACTCCTCCTGCCGCTGCGCGTGTGTCTGGGCCTGCCGCAACGCCTCCGTCAAGCGCCGGCATTCCGCTTCCGCATCGCGCGCATCGAGCGCGGCGCGGCGGAACAGCACCGAGCGCCGTGCAATCGCCCCGTCGTTGATCAGGCCTTGCACCGCGTCACGGTGGATGGGTCCGTAAAACCGCCCGCCTTCCATCTCCGCGACCCACGCCATCTCCAGGTCAGGCTCAGCCGTCGCGGGCGACCATTCGACACCATCCTTCGAGATTTTATGCGCCGGACCGATTCGGCCATCACGCGCCCAACTCTTCAAAACCTCAAAATTGACCGGCCCATATCGTCCGCCCAGCTCATCGCGCACCCACCACGTCGGGGCCTGCTCTTCACTTTCGGAATGCCGCTTTTCCGTTGACACACTCGTCCTTTTTTTGTCGCTCGTTAATAACGAATTGTTTTTCAGTTTAAGCGATTGCTTGACCGATCTCAACGCCAATCCGTGACAGGCTGACAAGCAGGCCGGCAGACACGGCAGGATCGGGAGGGACAGCAGAGACGGAAGTGCCGGTGGCGACCGAGTGCCGGCAGGAACGCCTGCACCACCTTTTGGAGCGCGGCGGCTTGCCGCCGCTTTGGAAAGCTGGAGCAAGCTCCCGCACTCCACAACCGCCTGCATCAAGAGGCCGGGAGTTTCAGTCGATGATTTATTTTTTTCGGTTTTGACGTTTTTTGTTCATTTTTGTCAATGACAAGCGCAGTCAGCCTCGGTATACTAGCGAGCATTTGTTGGCAGTTCCGCAGTCATCAGGCGCGGGCTTGCCGCCACCCTACCGTTTGGAGTGATTATGGCTCAGGCAGTGATTTTCCCGAAACTCGGGCAGACCATGGAGGAAGGCGCGATCGTCAAGTGGCTCAAAAAAGAGGGCGACGCGGTCGCGAAAGGCGACATCCTTTTTGAGATCGAGACCGACAAGGCGAACCTGGAGGTCGAAAGCTTTTTCGAAGGCGTACTGCTGAAGATTTACGTGCGTGAGGGCGTGACCGTTCCCGTGAACACCGTCGTCGGTTTTGTCGGCGCCTCTGGCGAAAAGGTGCCGGATCAGCCGCCCGCAGCCGAAGCCGCACCTGCGCCCGCGCCCGCAGCCGAAGCCGCAGCGGCACCTGCAGCACCCGTGGCTCCGGTGGCTCCTGTGGCAACCCCCGCGCCCGTGCCGCAGGCTTCAGCTCCGGCCAAACCGGTCGCCTTGCCCGCGCCCGTACCGGCTGCGGCCAAGCGTCTGGTGATCTCGCCGCGCGCCCGCGCCCTTGCGCAGGCCGCATGCATCGATCCCTCGCGCCTCAAGGGTACCGGCCCGAACGGACGCATCGTGGAAAAAGATGTGCGCGCATTCCTGAGCGCGGCGAACTATGAGGCCCTGCGCATCACGCCGGCCGCCAAACGCCTCGCCGCCGAAAAGTCGGTCGACATCCTGAGCGTGCGGGGTTCCGGTGACGGCGGCCGCATCATGGTCGAAGACATCGAGCGCGCCTTGCGCCGCAGACCGGTCACGCTTTCGCGCATGCGCCAGATCATCGCGCGCCGCCTGGTCGAGAGCAAGCAGACAATTCCCCACTTCTATGTGACCGTCAAGGCCGACATCACCGACCTCATGACCTTCCGTGCCGACCTCAAGGCGAAGGGTCTCTCCTACAGTGTGAACGATTTCGTGCTGGAGGCTGTGATCCTGTCCTTGGAAGAGTTTCCGGTTGTCAATTCGGTCACGGATGGCGTGACCGTTTCCTGGCGCGGCGACGTGGATCTCGGCATGGCGGTGAGCGTGGACAACGGCCTGGTGGTGCCGGTGATCCGCGCCGCGCAAAGCCTGACGCTCGCCGAACTGAACGCGCAGACCAAGGCGCTGGCCGAAAAGGCACGGACTGGCAAACTCCTGCCGGACGAGATGGCAGGCAGCACCTTCACGGTCTCGAACATGGGCATGCTGAATGTCGACCAGTTCACCGCCATTATCAATCCCGGCGAGGCCGGCATTCTGGCGGTCTCCAGCGGGCGGCAGGTGCCAGCCGTAGTGAACGGCGAAGTCAAAATCCGTACGATGATGGCGATGACCCTCTCCGCGGACCACCGCATCGTGGACGGCGCGGTAGGTGCGCAGTTCGTAAACGCCATCCGGGCAAAGCTCGAAAACATCGATCTCTGGAAGGCGCTCGTGTAATACGCAGTTGGATGTCTCATCCCTAATCCCCAACTCCTAATTCCTAACTTCTAACTCCTTCTTTTCTTATGTTTGACTATGATGTGATCGTGATCGGAGCCGGACCGGGCGGCTATCCCGCAGCCATCCGTGCCGCGCAGCTTGGCAAAAAAACGGCGATTATCGAAAAGGAAGCGTTCGGCGGCACCTGCCTCAACTGGGGCTGCATTCCGACTAAGACGCTGATCGCGTCAGCCGAGCGCTTCCACCACGCCGCCCACTCCGAGGTTTTTGGCGTCACCGCGAAAGGCGTCGCGTTTGACTACGCCGTGATGGCCGCGCGCAAGGACGAAATCGTCAAGCGCCTGAGTGGCGGCGTTCAGGGCCTGCTCAAGTCTAATGGGGTCACGCTGATCGCCGGAGCGGCCCGTTTCGAGGGGCCGAACCGACTCTCCGTGGTTCAGCCTGACGGCGACACGCGCTGGCTCAGCGCCGCCACGATCATTATCGCGGCCGGCAGCGATGCCGCCATGCCGGGCTTTCTGCCGAAAGACAAACGGGTGATGGACAGCCGCGCGTTTCTCGACCTCAAGGCGCTGCCGAAGCGGCTCCTGGTTCTGGGCGGCGGCGTGATCGGCTGTGAGTTCGCCTGCATGGCGGCTGCGCTCGGCACGCGGGTCACGGTGGTCGAGATGCTCGAAGACATCGTCATGGTGCTCGACCGTGATGTGCGGCGTGTGCTGCGCAAGCGCATGGAGACGCTGGGCGTCACCCTCCTCACCGGTGCCCCGCTTACCGGCATCGCCGTCAAGGACGGCACGGTCAGCGGCATGTACAAAGATCAGGCCGTCACCGGCGACCTTCTGCTCGTGGCGGTCGGACGCCGTCCCAACACCGCCGCACTGGATCTCGCCCGCGCCGGCGTCAAGGTCGATGAGCGCGGCACAATCCCGGTGGACGCGCAGGGACGCACGAACGTGGCCTCGATCTTTGCGGTCGGCGACCTGGTGACCGGTTCGATCCAGCTCGCCCATGCCGCGACCCAGCAGGGCGTCGCCGCCGCAGAGGCCGCGGCCGGGATGAAGTCGGCCGTCGAAAAGGTCTGCCCCTCTTGCATTTTCACGTCGCCTGAAATCGGGCTTGCCGGCCTCACTGAAGCCAAAGCGCAACAGCTCGGCCGCACCGTCACGACCGCGATCTTCCCCTTCGCAGCCTTGGGCAAAGCCATGGCCGCCGGCGAGACCGACGGCTTCGTCAAGTGGATCTGCGACTCCGCCACTGGCCAGGTGCTGGGCGCACAGGCGGTCGGGGCGCATGCGACGGAATTGATCGCCGAAGCCGCGCTCGCCATCCGCAACGAACTCACGGTTGATGAGGTCGGCCGCACCATCCATTCGCACCCGACGATGTCCGAAGCTTGGATGGAGGCTGCGCACGCGTTCCACAACGCCTGCATCCACCTTCCAAAGCGATAGCCTCACGCTCCACAAGGAAGCTAAGGCAGCCTTAAACAGGGAACGGGGCCAACGCGCCGAAATCGAGCGTCGCGAAATAGTCGTCGGGGGTCTCGGCGCGGCGGATCAGCACGACGCTGCCGTCTTCGCGCAGCAGCAGCTCCGCCGAGCGCAGCTTGCCGTTATACTGGAAGCCCATCGCATGGCCGTGCGCACCGGCATCGTGGATCACCACGAGGTCGCCGGGCGCCAACTCCGGCAGTGCGCGGTCGATGGCGAACTTGTCGTTGTTCTCGCAAAGCGAGCCGGTCACATCGCAGACTGTGTCGCACGGCAGCCCGGCCTTGGCCGGAGCGGTGATGTGGTGATAGGCGCCGTACAGCGCGGGGCGCATCAGGTTCGCCATGCAGGCGTCGAGTCCGACGAATGTCTTATAGGTTTTCTTGACGTGGCGCACGCGCGAGACCAGATATCCGTACGGACCGGTCACCATGCGCCCGCACTCCATATAGAGCTTGAGATCCGGATGCCCCTTCGCAATCAGGCGCGACACATAGGCCTGCCGCACGCCCTCGCCGACACGCTCGAGATCCACCGGCTCCTGCTCGGGACGGTACGGGATACCGATGCCGCCGCCGATGTTGATAAAATCGAAGGTGATGCCCACTTCGCGCGCGATCTCGGCCGCGAGGTCGAAGAGGATCTCCGCCGTATCAATGAAATACTGTGCATTCAGTTCGTTCGAGGCCACCATCGTGTGCAGGCCGAAGCGCTGCACGCCCTTGGCTTTCAGCACGCGGTAACCCTCGAAAAGCTGTTCACGCGTAAATCCGTACTTCGCCTGCTCGGGATTGCCGATGATCGCGTTACCGCCTTTGAGCGGTCCCGGATTATAGCGGAAACAAACCAGCTCCGGCAGGCCGGCGCACGCTTCGAGAAACGGGATGTGCGACAGGTCGTCGAGATTGATGACCGCGCCCAACGCCTTGGCTTTGACGAACTCATCGGCCGGCGTGTCGTTCGACGTGAACATGATCGACTCGCCGGTCACACCGATTCGTTCCGAAAGCAACAGTTCAGGCAGCGAGCTGCAATCCATGCCAAACCCTTCCGCCTTCAACAGCTTCATGAGGAACGGATTGGGACACGCCTTCACGGCGAAATACTCACGGAAGCCGGGATTCCATGCGAACGCGGCTTTCAAGCGGCGCGCATTGGCGCGAATGCCGCGCTCGTCATAGAGATGGAAGGGCGTGGAATAGGTCGCAGTCAATTTTTCAAGAAAAGCCAACGCGAACGGCACAGTCTTATCAGCCATTTTTATCACTCCAAACAAAGAAAAGTGGCTGTACTATACAAATTCCGCTCGACAACAGGCAATCGTTTTTTGTGGCAATAAGGGTCGCAATTCGACATTCAGGCGCGCTTCAAAAGTATACCCGCAACTACGGCCCCTTAACTCGGGTGGCAAAAAGCAGGCCTTGGGAAGACAAATGCGTGATGCGTTGCAGGAGGCGAAAAGGGGAAAACCCCAATATAAACGCTGTTTCATTGAGGTTCTGAGTGGTAGGCCAGGCCGGAGTCGAACCGGCGACCCCCAGATTAGGAATCTAGTGCTCTGTCCTACTGAGCTACTGGCCTTCAACTTGACGGCACGCGCCAAATGTAAGGTCGTACAGTAACAGTTCGTGCACCTGCAAAGCAATCAGAAATGCAACCGCTTACACATTTTTCAACAGCGTTCTTGACCCCTCTCGCTATAATCCACTATAGTACAACCACTTTTTCTCGGAGAGGTGGCAGAGCCTGGTTGAATGCACATGACTCGAAATCATGCGTGCCGCAAGGTACCGGGGGTTCGAATCCCTCCCTCTCCGCCATCCAACTGACTTGCAGGCGAAAGCCTGTAGGCACGAGTGCACATGCAATATTCCGATTCTCATGAGCGGCGCCGTCAAGGCACCCGTCCGCCCTTCCGCCGCATCAGAAACCGCCATCCCGGCCTTGCCGAACGCGAACCGCCGCGCCAACTCCCCAAACCCAAAGGTGAACTGCCCGGCGAATTCGCAGCCAGCGTTTTCGGTCTGGTCAACCCTCTGTTGCAGCATGCTGTCGCCGAGGAAGGCTATCTCACCCCGACGCCGATCCAGGAGAAGGCGATCCCCCATCTGCTTGAAGGGCGCGACCTGCTGGGCTGCGCCCAGACCGGAACCGGCAAGACGGCCGCGTTCCTGCTGCCGATCCTGCACCGCCTCGCCGCCAATCCGAAAACGCCCGTCCGCGGCCGTCCGCGCGCGCTGATCCTTGCGCCGACACGCGAGCTTGCCGCGCAAATCGCGGACAGCGTCACGACCTACGGCAAATTTCTCGGCATCCCGTTCGCCGTGGTCTTCGGCGGCGTCAGCCAGTACCCCCAGGTGAAAGCGCTCAGCCGCGGCGCCGAACTCGTTGTGGCCACGCCCGGGCGCCTGATGGACCTGATGGAACAGGGTCACCTCACGCTCGATGAGATCGAGGAGTTTGTGCTGGACGAGGCGGACCGCATGCTGGATATGGGCTTCCTGCCCGACATCAAGCGCATTCTCGCCAAACTGCCCGAACAGCGCCACACGCAGTTTTTCTCGGCGACACTTTCGCCCGATGTCCTGCGCCTGGCCATGTCCATGGTCAAAGATCCGATCCACGTCACCATCTCGCCTGACCAGCCGACGGTCGACAAGATCAACCAGAAGGTGCTCTTTGTCGACAAGCCGAACAAAGACAGCCTGTTGATCAACCTGCTGGCCACGCGCCCCGAAATGGCGAAAGTCATTGTCTTTGCGCGCACCCGTCACGGCTCCGACAAGATCGTGCGCAAACTGGAAGCCGCCGACATCCGTGCCGACGCCATCCACAGCGATAAGACGCAGCGCGCCCGCACCAACACGCTGCATGCGTTCCGCAGCGGCCGCGTGCGCGTGCTGGTCGCGACGGACATCGCCTCGCGCGGCATCGACGTGGACGGCATCACGCATGTCGTGAACTTTGATCTTCCCGAAGAAACGGAATCCTATGTCCACCGTATCGGCCGTACGGCACGCGCCGGCGCCGAGGGAGCCGCCTACTCGTTCGTGAGCGCGGAAGAGCGCGGCCTGCTGCGCGCGATCGAACGCATGATCCGCAAAGAGATTCCGATCGATAACGCGCACGACTTCCACTCTGAACGCGCGGAACGCGCCGCCGGCAAAGGCGGAGCGGGCGGCCCGCCGCAACCCTCATGGATGAAGTCTAAAAACAGTCGCCCCGACAACACGCGCCGCCCGGAACGCGGTGCGCGCCCGCCGCGCTTCCAAGGACGCTCGCAACCCGATTTCGGACGCCGGCCCGATCACGCACCGCGCGCCATCGAGCGTGATGCGGCACCCCGGCCGCCCCGTCCCAGGCCTCCGCGGCCTGACGTGCCCCGGTCTAGCGAAGAACGTAAAACCGCGCCTGCGCCGACACCCGCTCCGCGTCGCGAAGAGTCGACGCCGCCACCCAAACAGGCGAACTGGTACGACAAACCCTTTAAAAAGCACCTGAAGCACCGCGAACAAGACGTCGATCGTCCTGCAGGCACGCCCGCTGACCGCGAGCGTCCGCCGCGTGACGACGGCGCGCGCGCGGACCGTCCCGCGCGTCCTTTCCGGCCTCGCCCCGGCGACGACCACAAGCCGCGGAGCGCCGGCTACAAGGGCGGCGGCAGCTTCAAGGGCGGCCGTGCGGGCGGCGGCGGGTTCAAGAGCGCAGGCGGCTTTAAGGGCGGCGGGGGCTTTAAAAAAGGCCCGAAACCGCCGCACCGCTCCTCACGCCCGCCGCAGTCGAGGGATCGTTAATCCTGCCACCGAGTACGCCTGCCCGTTGCGCTAACGCCGCGCCCGGCATTGCGTCATCGTCATGCCGAAGGTGCGGCGGAACACTTTGCCGAGATAGCTCGCGCTGGTGAAGCCGCAGGCGTGCGCGATGGCCCGCACCGAGTGGTTCGTCTCGGCCAGCAGCGCGTGTACCCGTTTCAGGCGCGTCCGCTGCAGCTCATCCTGCAGCGTGACGCCGATACACGCTCGGAACCGCATCTCCAGCAGCCGGCGCGACACGCCCGCGTGCCGGACGATCTCCGGCACCCCCACCGGGTTCTGCGCGTTCAGCCAGATATACTCCAGCGCCCGCGCCACCAGCGGATCAGCGATCAGAATCGCGTCGGTCGAACGTCGCGTCACCACCTCGAGGGGCGGAAAGGCACGCGCCACGCGGCGCGGACGCCCTCCGCGCGTGCGCCGCATCAACTGGTCCAGCAGCCGCGCCGCCTCAAACCCCATGCGGTCTGTATCCAGCGCGATGCTCGAAAGCGTCGGCAGCGTTGACCCGCAGATCAGCTCATCGTTGTCCACCGCCAACACGGCCACCTCGTGCGGCACGCTCACACCGGCCATGCGGCAGGCATCCAGCACCTGACGCCCGCGCACATCCATGGCGGCAAACACCGCGGCCGGCTTGGGCAACCCGGCCAGCCAGGCACAAAGGCGCTGGCGCTCCCGCCCCCAGTCCCGGCGCTCGCGCGCCGTCAACGGGCCGTACATGTCACACCGGCAGCCGGCGGCATGCACGCGCGCGGCAAACGCCGCGCCGCGTTCGCGCGACCAGTTGATGCCGTGGATCTCGCCGACGAACCCGAAGTTTTTGAAGCCGCGCACCAGATAATAGTCGGCCGCCAACTCTCCGATCGCTCGCAGGTCTGAAGCCAACACGCTGTGACGCTGCAACAAGCCGTCGGGCAGTTGCGCCGCATCCAGCGGATCGATCAGCACAGCCGGCACGCCGGCGGCCTGCACCGCCTCCGCGTAGGCGCGGTTTTGGATCACGCCGATCATGCCGGAGCCGTTCCAGCCCTTCAGCGCCGGCAGCCGCTGTTCACCCGCACGTCCTTCCGCCACCTGCAGGCTCCATGGACCGTGGATGCGCTCATACCGCAACACGCCGCGCAGGATGTCGCGGTGCGCCTGTTCGTTGGTTTCGAACAGCAGGGCCACCTGAGGGGGGGCCGATAGATGTCTGCGAGTCATGGATTGCGCAAAATTACCATAAAAGTTGCGCAAGAGTCATCTTGAAAGTCGGCCGTCCGCAGCTTATGCTGGGGATGTTATCTAGGGCAGGTACGTCCGCGCCTTCGCCGCCGAACACGAACAAGGAAGCCAACCATGAGCAGAAAAACCGTTTCGTCACGCCGCGCATTTCTGAAAACCGCCGCCGGAGCCGCAGGCGCATGGGCGCTGGGAGGCTGTCGCAGCGCGCCTCGATTCCGCAAACCGGGCGAGATGCTGAAACTGGGGGTGATCGGCACCGGCGGACAGGGACACCGTGACTGGTCGGAAATGGTTGACTGCGGCAACGTCCAGATTGTTGCGCTTTGCGACGTGGACGCGAGCATGTTCGACGGCGCGCGCGAGTGGTACGCCAAGAAAGCGTTGAAAGCCGATTTCCGGACTTATGCCGACTACCGCAAGATGCTTGAGCGCGAACGGGATCTGGACGCCGTGCTGGTCGCCACGCCCGACCACACGCACGCGCCCGCCGCCATCCAGGCGATGAAGCGCGGCTGCCATGTGTATGTCGAAAAACCGCTGGTGCGCACCATCTGGGAGGCGCGCTACTTTGAAAAGGTCGCCAAAGAATATGGCGTCATCACGCAGATGGGCAACCACGGCAGCGCGCGCGACGGCACGCGGCGCGGCATTGAAATCTTGCGTTCCGGCTTACTGGGCAAGGTGACCGAGGTGCATGTCTGGACGAACCGTCCTGAAATCTCCCCCGGCAACACCTGGGGGTGGAAGCAGCCGCTCAAGCGGCCGGAGGGCGCGGACCCGATTCCGGCAGAGATGAGCTGGGACCTTTGGCTGGGCACGTCGCCGGCCAGGCCGTTCAGGAAGGGCGTGTACCACCGCATCATGTGGCGCGCGTTCTACGACTTCGGCACCGGCGCTTTCGGCGACATGGCCTGCCACACGATGAACCTGGCGTTCCGCGGATTGGAGCTGGGCGAGGTGGTTGCGGGCGAAGCGGTGGAAATCTCTGAGCATTATGAGGACACTTACCCGCAATACAGCAAGGTGCGGCTCACCTACGCGGCGCGCGGCGGCAAACCGCCGGTCGACCTCTACTGGTATGACGGCTACCGCAAACCGCCGGCCGAGATCATGCCGCAGGTGATCGCCACGCTCGGCCAAGTCCCGACGACCGGCTGTTTCATCATGGGCGACAAAGGCGTCATGGTCAACACCGACGATTACGGCGAGTTTAGCTACATCGCGCTCAAAGGCGAGCAAAAGATGAAGTCCATCACCAAGCACGAGGCCTGCGAGGCGATACCGGTCTCACTGCCGCGCGTGAAGGAACAGAACCAGCGGCGCGAGTTTGTCGAGGCCTGTTTCGGTCAGACGCGCGCCTCGTCGGACATCGACCACTCCGTGCCGCTCGTGGAAAGCATGCTCGTCGGCTGCCTGGCGCAGCGCATCCCCGGTAAGATCGGATGGAACGCGTCCACGTGCTCATCCGACAACGCGCAGGCCAACGCGCTGCTCAAGCCCCACATCCGCGCCGGCTGGGAGTATTGACGGCCCCATGAGCGAGCGTGACTACCAGCCAACCTGCGCGGTACCGGCCACGCCGAACTGCCTCCCTGGAACGGCGATCGAGATCGTGCGTGCCGGCAGGCCGGCGCGCCCTCCTGCCCACGCGTTGTTCGACTTCGACGGCACGCTGAGCCTGATCCGCGAAGGGTGGATGGAGATCATGGTCCCGCTGCTGACCCGGCACCTGCTGAGATATGCGCAGCCCGGGGAAACCGCGGACAGCATCGCCGCGCTGGTGCGTGATTTCGTCACGACGTTAACGGGCAAGCAGACCATTTACCAGATGATCCGGCTAGCCGAGGAAATACGCCTGCGCGGCGGGACGCCTCTCTCGCCGCTCGACTACAAGGCCGAATATCATGACCTGCTCATGGCCCGCATCGCCGCAAGGCGACGCGGACTTGCTGACGGCACGCTCCCGCGCGAGGCGCTGCTGGTGCCCGGTTCGCTGGACCTCCTAGCGGGACTGCGCGCCCGGGGTGTCGTCCTGTATATCGCCTCCGGCACAGACGAAGCGTATGTGCTCGAAGAGGCACGGCTGCTGGGCCTCGACACGTTTGCTCCCGGACGGATCTACGGCGCGCAGCCGGACCACGCCAGCTTTTCAAAGGAGATGGTCATTCAGCGCATTCTCAAGGAGAACGCGGTGGACGGCGCCTCGCTGATCGCCTTCGGTGACGGCTACGTCGAGATCGCGGACTGCAAGGCTGCCGGCGGCTTCGCCGTGGCGGTCGCGAGCGATGAGACCGCGCGTTCCGGACGCTGCGACGCCTGGAAGCGCGAGCGTTTGATCGGTGCCGGCGCGGACCTGGTCATCCCGGATTATCGGGAGACCGCCGCATTGCTTGATTACCTCTGGAGCGGTGCGGCATGAAGAGACTCGTTGACACATTCGACGCAGCCAGGCTGCAGGCGCTGCTCGCCCGGTCCGAGGGACTGCGAGTGGCGGTATTGGGCGATTTCTTTCTGGACCAGTATTTTGAAATCGATCCCGCCTGCGTGGAGACCTCGGTCGAAACCGGCCGGCCTGCGCACCAAGTGACAGCCGTCCGCCATGCGCCGGGCGCGGCCGGCACGGTGGTCAACAACCTGGTCGCTCTCGGCGTACAGTCAATCGCCGTACTGGGTGTCACCGGGGACGATGGCAACGGCTGGTCGCTGCGCCGCGACCTGACGGCACTCGGCTGCGATCTCGCGCACTTGCTTACCGACGACGCGTGCGTGACCCCGACCTATCTCAAAACCCAAGATCGCACGCTTCCGGGACTCGAGGGAGAACGTGACCGTTTCGACATCAAAAACCGCACGCCTTTACCCGGGCGTGTCAGCGAAGCGCTGCTCGCATCGGTCGACCGTCTCCTTCCCGCTCTCGATGCCCTGATCATGATGGATCAAGTTCCCGAAGAAGGATGCGGCGTCCTGTCGCCGCCCATGATCGACGCGTTATCCGAACGCGCAAAACGCAATCCGCAAACACTGTTCTGGGCTGACTCACGCCGCAGGATCCGCCGTTACCGCCATATCACGCTTAAGGCCAACCAGTTTGAGCTTGCGGGCGTGGCTGCGCCGTTGCCCGGCGCCAGCGTGCCGGACGAGGCGCTTTCGAACGCCGCTGAGGTGTTCGCCGCCCAGGTCGGCGCACCGGTCTTTGTCACGGCGGAAGCGCGCGGCGTCCGCGTCGCGGGTCCCCTCTCCGCCACCGTTCCGCCGGTCCGCGTGACAGGACCGATCGACCCCACGGGTGCGGGCGACGCCTTCACGGCCGGCGCCGCAGCGGCACTGGCAGCCGGCGCCACACATCCGGAAGCGGCCTTGATAGGCAACTTGGCCGCGTCGGTGACGATCCGCCAGCTCGGCACGACTGGCACGGCCGCACCCGCCGACCTCGTCGCCGCACTCGCGCTCTGGAGGGACCAGCAGTCATGAACCGACTCTTCGACCGGAGTTCCGTCTTGCCGCGTCCGCTTGCCGAGCGCCGCAATAAGATTGATTTCGCGCGCGACCGGACTGACCCTGAAACCTGCGAGCTGCGGCTCACGGACCGCGCGCGAGCAACCGTTCGACAGGTCGCCTGCGAGATACGCGCCGCCCGCGCCTGCGGAGCGTCGGTTGTAATGGCGTTCGGCGCGCACGCCATCAAAAACGGACTCGCTCCGGTGTTGATCGGTCTCATGCGAGGCGGCTGGATCACCCATTTCGCGACCAACGGCGCCGGCGTGATCCATGATTGGGAGTTCGCTTTCCAAGGATTCACGGGTGAAGACGTGCAGCGGTATGTCGCCGAAGGACAGTTCGGCCTTTGGCAGGAAACCGGCCTGTATCTGAACTTGGCCCTTGCGGTCGGCGCCTATGAGGGACGCGGCTACGGCGAGTCGATCGGCGCGTTTGTCGCAAATGACGGCTTGAAGATTCCTTTCTCCGGCGATCTGGACACGGCGATCGCGGCCGGTGCTGCACCGGATGCCGATGAAGAAACGCTGGCGCGCGCGGCTGCCGCGGCCGACCTGAAAGCGATCGCGCGCCACATTCCGGCGCGCCCGGGCTTCTTGCAGGTGCCGCATCCTTTCAAGGAATATGGCCTGCAGGCAGCGGCCTATTTGTCCGGCACGTCATTGACGGCACATCCGATGTTCGGGCACGACATCATCTACACGCACCCGCTGAATCGCGGCGCCCCGATCGGGCGCACAGCCGACAGCGATTTTCTGAACTTCGTGGATGCCGTCAGCACAATCGAACAAGGCGTTTACCTGTCTGTCGGGTCTGCCGTCATGTCGCCGATGATTTTCGAGAAGGCACTGTCGATGTCGCGCAATGCAGCGCGACAGCGCGGCCGGGCGATCGAGCACTTTGCGATCCATGTGGTTGACCTTGCGGCCGCAACGTGGGACTGGACGCGCGACGGAGAGCCGCCGCAGGACAATCCCGCCTACTACTTGCGGTTTTGCAAAACCTTCTCACGCATGGGCGGACGCATGACCTATACCAGCGCGGACAACCGCGCATTTCTCGTTGCGCTGTATCGTGAACTCGCGTAAGGAACACCCAGGAGACTGAAATCATGAAGGCAAAAACATCCTCCCTCGCTCGCAGAGATTTCCTCAAGCGCGCAGCCGTTGCATCGGCCGCTTTTCAGGTCGTTCCCGGCCATGTGCTCGGGCTTAACGGCCAGACGCCGCCGAGCGCAAAACTGAATGTCGCCGGCATCGGCGTCGGCGGCATGGGCGGCAACAACATCAAAGCGTGCGCGGAAGTCGCAAACATCGTCGCCTTGTGCGACATTGACGTCAACTACGCCGCGAAAACGTTCAAGACGTACCCCGGCGCAAAGACCTACACCGATTACCGCGAGATGCTGGACAAGCAGAAGGACATCGACGCCGTTGTCGTGGCGACGCCAGACCACACGCACGCGCCGATCGCGATGGCGTGCATGCGCGCGGGTAAACATGTTTACGTCCAGAAACCGATGGCTTATTCGGTCGGTGAAGCGCGCGCGATGACCGAGGCTGCGCGCGCGCACAAGGTGATCACGCAGATGGGCAATCAGGGACGTTCCGGCGACGGCGTGCGCATGGTCTGCGAGTGGATTTGGGCCGGCGCGATCGGCACGGTGCGCGAGGTCCATGCATGGACCAACCGCCCGGTCTGGCCGCAGGGCATCGAGATCGAGCGCCCGAAGGAGACCCCGCCCGTTCCGGCCGGATTCGACTGGGACAAGTGGATCGGGCCGGCGCCGATGCGTCCGTACCACCCCTGCTACCACCCGAACAGTTGGCGCGCGTGGTGCGATTTCGGTACGGGATCGCTGGGTGATCTCGGCTGTCACGTGTTGGATTGCGTGTACTGGGCGCTGAAACTCAAGTACCCCGTCAGCGTCGAGGCCAACATTTCCACGTATTGGGAAGGTTTCTGGAAAAACACCGAACCGAAGCATGAGCAGTTTCCGCGCTCGTCCATCGTGCGCTACACGTTCCCTGAACGTGAAGGCCTGCCCGCCTTGGACCTGACGTGGTGGGACGGCGGGCTCCAGCCGCCGCGCCCCGCTGAGCTCGAAGAGGGGCGCGAGATGGGTGATTCGGACGGCGGCGTGCTGTTTGTCGGCGATAAAGGAAAGCTGATGTGCGGCTGCTACGGGCGCAGCCCGCGGCTTATTCCTGAATCGTCGATGAAGGCCTTCGCACGGCCGCCCAAAACGATCGAGCGGATCCCCGGGGGCGAAGCGGGCCACGAGAAAAATTGGCTCCAGGCCATTCGCGAGGGCAAGCAGGCGATTTCGAATTTCGACTATGCCGGCCCCTTTGCTGAAATGGTGTTGCTCGGCAATCTCGCGGTACGCTTCCCCTACCGCCGCCTGCTGTGGAACGGCGAGGCGATGAAAGTCACGAACGACGGCGACGCGCAGGCTTACGTGATGCGCAAGTACCGCCAAGGCTGGTCGCTTTAGTCAGGAAGGAACGGATCATGAAAAACGAGTTGATGAACGATTTAGAAACGTATGCGGCGGACGCCGCCGCCAAACTGATGGTGACCGATTTCGGCAAACTGGCGGAGATCGGCAGCCTGTTGCTGCGCGCGAAGGCTGAGGGCCGAACGGTGTTTCTGATGGGCAACGGCGGCAGCGCCGCCACCGCCTCGCATGTGACGAACGATCTGGTCAAAGGCTGCAGGAGCGGGGACGCACCGGGGTTCCGCGCATTTTGTCTGAGCGATTCCAATGCGTTGGTAACCTGCCTGGCGAATGATTTCTGCTATGCCGAAATCTATGCGATTCTGCTGCAAACGTACGCGCGGCCAGGCGATATCGTGATCGCGTTCAGCGGCAGCGGCAACTCGCCGAACATCCTTCAGGGGTTGACAGCGGCGCGCGGGATGGGACTCGTTACGGTCGGCTTCGGCGGCCGCGACGGCGGTCAGATGAAAGCGCTCTGCGATCTCATGCTCATCGCCCCCACCGACTCGATGGAACTGCTGGAAGACTTGCACCTGATCTACTTCCACAATCTCGTGTGCGCGATGCGCCCCGCGCTTGCCGAGGGAGTTAGAAGTTAGGATTTTGGAAGTAGGAATTAGGAGTTGGGTTGGAGCTGGGAAGGATGTGGGCATGCTGATCGGGGCGATAGACGGAGGCGGCACCAAGGTGCTCGCCGCAGTGATGACAGCGGCCGGAACCATCGTGGCGCGGCGGCAGGCCGCTGTGCCGACCGCCGATATTCCGGCCTATTTCCAACGCTGCGCGGAATTGCTAGCGACCTGCGCGCAGGAAGCCGGCGTCGCGGTGCATGCGCTGGACGGCGTGGGGATGAACATTCCCGGCATGGTGACACCTGACGGGCATGTGCTGGGTTCTCCATCTGCCGGCTGGGGCGCGTTCCACGCGCGCCCCTTGCTGGCTGACGCGCTGGCGCTGCGGGGCGAGCGCCTTTTTTTTGAAAATGACATCAACGCCTGCGCGCTGGCGGAACAGCGTTTCGGCGGCGCAGGCGACGATTTCGTCTGGCTCACGGTCAGCACCGGTAACGGCGGCGCGGTCGTGGCGAACGGCCGCCTGGTTCGGGGCAGCGGCGGCTGCGCCGGCGAATTCGGCCATCTCAAGGTTGAACGGGAAGCACCCTATCCCTGCGGCTGCGGCGGGGTCGGATGTCTGGAGGCGCATGCGTCGGGAGTCGCCATCGCGCGGCGCGCCGTAGAGGCGGGCCTGCCTGCTGGCACGGATGCCAAGCGTTGCGAGGAGCTGGCACGGCGCGGAAATCCGGCCGCTTTGGCCGTCTACGCGCAAACCGGTGT
>JAGOBZ010000296.1 GCA_017999015.1 Kiritimatiellia bacterium | reverse complement strand
CGCACGCAAGCCAGATACGCCCCCGGTAGGGCGGTCTCGCCGAGACCGCCGCGGACGCCTCGGCGAGGCGTCCCTACCAGAAGCGGTTTTGCGTTACCGTCATGACCGCTCAACCTATTGCACGGCACGTTGTTGCGGGCGGGGACGCCCGCGCTCCCGTCTCGCCATCCTCCCTTTCATCAGAAACGCACGATCTTCGCACACCCCTGGTCACTTGCCCTTATGACACGCCGCTGGAGTCCCCGGTGTGTTTATGGTTAAATAAGTGCCTATGAAATGCAGGGCGATGTGGATACGAAACCGAATGCTGGCGGCAGCCGCAGGATGCCTGATGGGGATGGCTTTGGGCGTGCGCGGTGTGACAACGCCGCCGGATGGTTTTCTTTTGGAGCGCGATAAGGTCGCATCCGCCGCGCGCGCGGTCACCGCCGCACGCTTTCCAGACGCCGACCGGGTGCTGGTGGACGACCATGTTCTTGAAATTTATGAGAAGGACGGGACGTCTGTGCTGTGGGATGACGAGTACTCGAAAATCCTGACCGAGAAGGGGCGGCGCGACGCGTCCTCGCATCAACTGATGTTCGATCTCAACTACGGCACATCGTTTGTGTATCGGGCCGAGATCATCAAGCCGGACGGACGCGTGATCGCGATCGACCCCGAAGCCTATTCGCGCGTCATGACCGAACCCGGCCAGATGGGGTCCAACATTTACGATCCCAGCAACAAGATCTTGAGTTTTTCGATGCCCGGCCTCGAGATCGGTGACCTATGTCACTTGGTGACCTGCCGCGTCACCTCCAAGGCGCGCATGCCGGACACCTGGGCCGACTATGCGGTGTTTGAGTACGATTCGCCGATCGTCAATCTGCTGTATGCCGTCTCCGCCCCGCCGGAACTCCCGATCCGCCACCGCGTGCTGCGCGCCCCGGTCTCGAACACGGTGGCGTATGCCGAGAGCCGCCAGCCGGACGGCCGCATGCTGCACACCTGGACGGTGCGCGACGTGCCGCAGATGTTCCCGGAACCCGACATGCCGCCGCTGCACACGCAGGTGCAGCGCCTGATCCTCAGCACCGTCGCAGACTGGCCCACGGTCTCGCGCTGGTACTGGAAACTCTGTGAACCGGCCCTGGCAAAAACCACGCCCGAGATGCAGCAGACCGTCGACCGGCTGGTCGAGGGCGCCGCCACGCGCGACGATAAAATCCGCCGCATCTTCAAATTCGTCTCGCAGCAGATCCGCTACATGGGGCTCACCACCGAAGAGACCGCGCCTGGCTATGAGCCGCATGCGGTGTCGGTGACTTTCAACAACCGCTACGGCGTCTGCCGCGACAAAGCCGCGCTGCTGGCCGCGCTGCTGCGGATGGCCGGAATCCCGGCCTATCCGGTGCTGATCCACGCCGGCGCACGGATGGACCCGGACGTGCCGATTCCTTTTTTCAACCACGCCATCACCGCAGTTGACCGTCCGGACGGCGGTTACCTGCTGATGGATCCGACCGATGAAAACACGCGCGATCTTTTTCCATCCTACCTGTGCAACCGCAGCTATCTGGTGGCCAAGCCCGACGGGGAGACCCTGCGCGTGTCGGACGTCTATCCGGCTGAAAACAATCTGGCGCGTATCACGACCGACGGCACGCTGGATGCCTCGGGGTCGCTGTTGCTGACCTCGCGTTTGGTTCTGGAAGGTATCAACGACAACGCCTACCGCAGTTTCTTTGTGCGGCAGAAGCCGGATCAGCGCCGCAAGTTCTTCGAGGGTGTGCTCAAAAGCCGACTCGCCGGAGCCGAGGTGCTTTCATGCGCCATCACCCCTGAAGACCTTCAGGATACCGAGCAGCCGCTGACGGTCACCGTCATGAGCCGCGTTCCCGATTTCCCGGTTCGCGGCAGCGGGCTGGATCTCATCACGGTGCCCTGGCTGGGCACGGCACTCGGCTATGCCAACTTCGTGATCGGCCAGACCGGCCTGAAAGAGCGGCGCTATCCGCTGGAAACCGGGATCACCTGCGGCGTCGAGGAGCGTGTGACGCTGCACATCGCCGAGGGATTGGGCTCCGTGCACGCCTTGCCCCAGCCCGTGCGCATCGACCGCTCCGGCGTCGCTTTTGAACTGTCGCAGTCAATCCGCGGCACCGACCTCACCGGCACGCTGCGCTATCTGCTGAAGACCCCCGAGTTCTCGCCCGCCGCCTATCTGGAATTGAAAACCGTCCTGCAGGAGATCGAAGCCGCCAGCCGCGCGCGTCCGCTCTTCACGGCGTTTGCCCAGACCGCGCCGGATCTGGAGATTCTGAGCGATGTGACCGACACGGCGGTCGAGACGCCCCACGCTTGGACGACCACGCGCACGTGGTCCAAACGGATTCTGACCTACGCCGGCAAGAAGAACGGTTCCGAGCTGAAGATCGCCTTCAATCCGGTCTGGCAGACGGTGGAGGTGGTCGCCGCGACCGTCTCGAACCTGAACGGCACCGTGCACAGCGTCAGCCCGCACGAGATCAATATCATGGATGCGGCATGGGCCGGGGCGGCGCCGCGTTACCCCGCCGGCAAAACGCTGGTCGCGAATCTGCCAGGTGTCGAGACCGGCAGCGTGATTACCGTGACCACGCGCTTCACCCAGACCAACGCCTGCTTCTACAGCCACGTGCATGCCTTCGGCGGCGTCGAACCGGTGCAGGGCGAGACGTACCGCCTGCGCTTTCCGAAAACGCTGCGGCCTTCCCTGCAAACGTTCCATACGGAGACGCTGGCGTTCCGGGCGCAAACCAACGCGACACACATCACCCTCTCCTGGCAGGCGCCCGCGCAGCCCGCGATGCGCACGGAAGAGCTGCTGCCGCCCTGGCACTTTTTCAAGCCCGCGGTCTATGTGTCGTTCGGCGACTGGGAGGAGCACGCGCGCCGGCTGCGGCGTGCGCTGGAGCGCGCCGGGGATGAGGACCGCGCCGCGCGCCGGCATGCCAAGGCGCTGGTCAAAGGCATCCGCGAACCGCGCGCCCGTCTGCTGGCGATCCGCGACGAGGTGCTGCGCACGATCCGGCCGGCAGGGCCCTCGTTCCTCGATCTGCCGCTCGAGGCGCTCTCCTCGCCCGATCGCACGCTGGCCGACCAGTACGGCCATCCCGCTGATCGTGCGCTGCTGTTGGCCGCCATGCTGGATGCGGTCGGGTTCGACCCCGAGATCCTGCTGGCCAGCCAGGATACCACGCGCCACGCGCCGTACGCGGCGCCGTCGCGCGCTGTGCCGCAGCTCGGTTATTATCATCATCCGGTGGTGGCCGTGACCTGCCAAGGGCAGCGCCTCATCCTCAACGAGGGCGACCAGTATGACGAATTGGGCGCGTCGGGACTGGACGGCGCGCCGGCCTTGACGCTCAAAGGCCGCGTGCAGCCGGTCGATCTCGCGCCTGACCTGAAAAACCGCCGCCGTGATGCCTGGACGATTGAGCTGGATGCTCAAGGTTGCGCGCGGATTACGGTCACGAACTGGTTTTACGGCACGCAGGCGGGGCCTTTCCGTAAGCGCTACCGCGAGATGCTGCCGGAAGATTTCCGGCGCCATCATCTGGAGTGTGTCGGCGCGCTGGCCAAGTCGGCGGAGCCCGCCTCCGGCCTGACCGTTGAAACCGCGGCTTATCCCGGCTACCTGACCTTCTCGGCGACGGCGCGCGACTATGCCACGGTGGAGAAGGGCGTGTTGACGCTGCTGATCCCGGAGGTGGCGGGGGCGCTCTTCCCGTTGCGCGCCGACACCCGCGAGCAGCCGCTGTTCATCGGGCTGAACGACGCCTCCGAACTGCTCTGCCGGATCGTGCTGCCGGAGGGCTTCACGCGGTTGCCGGTCGCGCCGGCGCCGATGCGCTGGGCGTTGCCCAACGGGCTCGGCACGCTGGACTACGCGGTGCAGACCGGGGCGCGGGAGGACGGGCGTCTGGAAGTGACGATCACGCGCACGATCAGCCGGTGCAGCGGCGGCATCGAGCCGCACCTGTACCCGGCCCTGCTGGAATGCAACCGTCGTATGACGCATCCTTCCGTGCGCACGCTGGTCGCCGAACGCCCTTCGATAACCGGTGGGGAATACGGCTTGCCCGCTGGGAGTTTTGGATTCATCGCACAATGAAGCGATACATCGTCAAGCGGCTGTTGGAGATGATCCCGACCACGTTCGGCGTGCTGGTCCTCACGTTTGTGCTTTTTCATGTCGTGGGCGGCTCGCCGGCTGAAGTGGTGCTCGGCAAGAATGCGTCATCCGAAGCGCTGGCCGCGTTTGACGCGCGCCACGGATACGACCGTCCGCTGCTGGCCGGCCGCTGGTCGCGGATCAGGGCGCTGGGCGACGTGCCGCGCGAGACGCTCGCGCGCCGGCCTGAGTCCGGCCTGCTGCGGCTGCCGCTGACCTACTCGTTGCCGGCCGGCCTCTAC
>JAGOBZ010000295.1 GCA_017999015.1 Kiritimatiellia bacterium | reverse complement strand
GGAATCAGCGGATCGGATCGGCCGCTCAACGGGCTCACCGCATGCCAGCCCGTGAAAGCGTCGAGATTCAACGCCGGCCGCGCCACGAAAATGCCGATGAAGCCGAGCGCCATCATGGCGTAGAGCAGGTAGGAGTTCAGATAGTCGCGCGGCTGCAGCAGCAGCCACACCGGCAGCACCGAGGCCGCGAAACAGTAGGCGAGCAGCACGACCACCCAGATCTGCCGGGCGGCCGCCACGTCGCAGCCCAGCAGCTTGACAAAATCGATCGGGATGAGTGTGCCGACATAGACGCAGGCAAAAGTCAGCGGCACAAAGATCAGCGATCCTGTCAGGACGCTCATGCCGCCCCGATAGACCAGACGTCCGAAGCCGACCGCCAGCCCGATGAACAGCAGCGAAGCCGTGGCGACGGCCGGAATCTCGACAAAGGTTTCGGCCACGATGCGCAGAAACTCGGCCACGACCAGAACCAGCGTGAACCAGCAGAAGAAGAGGAAGAGCATCCGCCCCCAGTACCCCATCAGCGATTCGATCACCGTGCCGATCGAGCGCCCCTGGTGACGGATCGACAGGAACATCGCGGCCAGATCATGCACCGACCCGATGAGGATGCAGCCCAGCACAACCCAGAGCGCGACCGCCACCCAGCCGAACTGCGCCGCCAGTACCGGCCCGACGATCGGCCCGGCGCCGGCGATGCTGGCGAAGTGGTGGCCGAACAGGATCGCGGGCTGCGTCGGCACGTAGTCCACGCCGTCGCGCAGCGTATGCGCGGGCGTCTGTCGCACGGGATCGACCCCGAACACCCGTTCAACGAGACGTCCGTAAAAGTGATACGCGAGATAAAACAGCACACAAGAGACGGCAAGCAGCAATGCCCCGTTCATGGATTCCCTTTCGTAGCGGTTTTCTGCCCAGCGTACCGCTTTCAACAAAAGGTGTCAACTCGCTGGTTACCCCTAAACGCAATCGGTTAGCGACTAGGGGTTATGCGAGTCCGATGCGTGTTCGATGCGAAGCACAGACAGGAGCGCGGGCGTCCCCGCCCGCTCTGTGCAAGTCCGCACGCAAGCCAGATACGCCCCCGGTAGGGCGGTCTCGCCGAGACCGCCGCGGACGCCTCGGCGAGGCGTCCCTACCAGAAGCGGTCTTGCGTTACCGTCATGACCGCTCAACCTATTGCACGGCACGTTGTTGCGGGCGGGGACGTCCGCGCTCCCGTCTCGCCATCCTCCCTTTCATCAGAAACGCACGATCTTCGCACCCCCCTGGTCGCTAGCCGATTACCGTTACCGGATTGACGGGGGGCGCGCGAACATGCGAAACTGGCCGCCAATGGGGTCGGAAATCACCGGCCCGGAGGAGCTTGTTCCATGGCTGGTGAAGAGCTGACCCCGATGATGCGCCAGTACCGGCGCATCAAGGCGGAGTTGCCGGACGGCGTGATCCTGTTGTTCCGCCTCGGGGATTTCTATGAAATGTTTTTTGAGGACGCGCGCGCGGCCGCCCCGATCCTGGGCGTGGCCCTGACCCAGCGCGCCGGCACCCCGATGTGCGGCGTCCCCTACCATGCCATCGATGCCTACCTCGCCAAGCTGATCCGCGCCGGCAAGAAGGCCGCGATCTGCGACCAGATGGAGGAGCCCTCCCAGGCCAAGGGCATCGTGCGCCGCGAAGTCACCCGCGTGGTCACGCCCGGCACGGTCACCGAGGATGAGATCCTCGACGCCGCGCGCAACAATTACCTCGCCGCGCTCTATGCCGGAAAGGCGCTGGGCTTGGCCCTGCTGGATCTCTCGACCGGCGCCTTCACGGTCGAGGCCGTGTCCGACGCCGCCGCGCTGGCCGAGCTGCTCAAGCGCTATGCGCCCAGCGAATGCCTGATCGGGCGCGAGGCGCTCGCCGACCCGCGCGTGCAGTGCGTCCGCGCCGCGGGCGCGCTCGGCACCGTCACCGACATCGACGACTGGACGTTCGAGTATGACTGCGCCTGCGACCGCCTGCTGCGCCACTTCCAGGTGCATTCGCTCGAAGGCTACGGCTGCGAGGGCGCGGCCGAGCTGGTCGGCCCGGCCGGCGCGCTGCTCCGCTACGTGAACGAGGAGCTGCGCCATGCGGTCGGCCATGTCCGCACCCTGCACGTGCGCCACGCCGACGCCTTTCTGACGCTCGATGAAAACACCTGCGTCAACCTCGATCTGATCCCGCAGCGCGGCAAGCCGCAGGAGGTGACCCTGCTCGGCGTGCTCAACAACACGCAGACGCCGATGGGCGCGCGCCTGCTGCGCGCCTGGCTGATCCGGCCGCTGCGCCAGGCGCCCGCCATCGCGGCGCGGCTCGACGCGGTCGAATGCCTGACCCGCCAGCGCCTGGTCCTGAACGACCTGCGCGACAAGCTCGCGCAGGTGCGCGACCTCGAACGGCTCATCGCGCGCATCGATTCCGGACGCGGCAACGCGCGCGACGTGCGGGCGCTGGCCGCCTCGCTGCTGCCGGTGCCCGCGCTGCGCGAGCGCCTCGAACAGACGCCCGACGCGCTGCTGCGCGAGACCGCCGCGCTGCTCCATCCCCTGCCCGAGCTGGTCGCGCTGATCGAACGCGCCATCGCCGATGAGCCGGCCGCCGGCCTCAAGGACGGCGGCCTCATCCGCGCCGGCTACTGCGCGGAGCTGGATGAGCTGCGCGCGCTGGCCTCGGAAGGCCATGACTGGCTCGCCAAGTACCAGGCCGGCGAGCAGGAGCGCACCGGCATCAAAACCCTCAAGGTCCGCCACAACAAAGTCTTCGGCTACTACATCGAGGTCTCTAAGGGGCAGGCCGGCGCCGTGCCGCCGGAGTACGAACGGCGCCAGACGCTGGTCAACGCCGAACGCTTCATCACGCCGGAGCTGAAGAGCTACGAGCAGAAGATCTTCGGCGCGCAGGAGCGCTCCACGGCGATGGAGTTCGAGCTGTTCTGCGCGCTGCGCGAACAGGTCGTGGCGCACACCGCAGCCGTGCAGGAGACCGCCGACGCACTGGCGCAGGCGGATGTGCTGGGCGCACTGGCCGACCGCGCCCTCGCCCTCGGTTATGTGCGCCCGGACATCACGGAGGACGACACGCTGGAGATCCGCGACGGCCGCCACCCGGTGATCGAACAGCTTCCAGACGCCGAGCAGTTCGTGCCCAACGACGCCCTGCTCGACTGCCGCCGCAACCAGATCATGCTGATCACCGGGCCGAACATGGCGGGCAAGTCGACCTTCATCCGGCAGGTCGCGCTGATCGCGATCATGGCGCACATCGGCTCGTTCGTGCCGGCGCGCGCCGCGCGCATCAGCCTGCTGGACCGCGTCTTCACGCGCGTCGGCGCGGGCGACGATCTCGCGCGCGGCCGCAGCACCTTCATGGTGGAGATGCAGGAGGCCGCCAACATCCTCAACAACGCCACGGCCCGGAGCCTGATCGTGCTGGATGAGATCGGACGCGGCACCAGCACCTTCGACGGCATCAGCATCGCGTGGGCGGTCGCCGAATACCTGCACAACACGCCCGCCGTCAAAGCCAAGACCCTCTTCGCCACCCACTACCACGAACTCACCGACCTGGCCATCACGCTGAACGGCGTGAAGAACTACACGGTGCAGGTGCGCGAGCACGGGGAGTCGATCATCTTTCTGCGGCGCATCGCGCCCGGCACGGCGGACAAGAGCTACGGCATTCACGTGGCGCGTCTGGCCGGCATGCCGGACGAGGTGGTGGACCGTTCGCGCGAGATTCTCGCCAATCTCGAAGAGGGCGAGCTGGAGGCCGGCGTGCCGAAACTCGCGCGGCGCAACCGCCGCAAGAGCACCGACATTCCGGGCCAGCTCACGCTCTTCTGAACCCGATACCAGAAACCCGAAACCAGAAACCAGAAACCCGCATGTCCGCCTCGCGCCACAAACGGTTGCCCCTGCTGATGAAAGCGGCGGTCACGCTGGCGCTGCTGGCGGTGGCCCTGCGCTGGGTGCGCCTTGATGTGCTGGCCGCCAGCCTGCGCCGGGCGCAGCCCGGCCCGCTGCTGGCCGCCGCGCTGCTGCTGGTGCTGGGCGGCTTCGCGGGCGCGGCCTCTTGGTTCTGCATCCTGCGCGCGCGGCTGCCGGCGATGCGCTTCCGCGACGCGGCGGCCTGCCACTGGTGCGGCATGTTTTTCAACAGCTTCCTGCCCTCAAATGTCGGCGGCGACGTGGTCAAAGGCTACCTCGTGCTGCGCGGTCATGACGTAAAGGCTAACCCGCTGCCGGTAGGGACGCCTCGCCGAGGCGTCCGCGGCGGTCTCGGCGAGACCGCCCTACCGAATGCGGGCGCGGCGCTGACCGACGCCGGCCCGACCTTGCGCGCGGTCGTGACGAGCCTGCTGCTGGACCGCGCGGTCAATCTCGCGATGCTGCTCGGCATCGGAGGGTTCGCGCTGCTGCTCGCCCGCCGCGGGCCGGG
>JAGOBZ010000011.1 GCA_017999015.1 Kiritimatiellia bacterium | reverse complement strand
GCTCTACGTCATCCGCCTCATCGTTGCGAGTACTATAACGGTTTTCTCAGCCCGGTGCCAACAGCGAATGCGTCCCGCCCCCCCCCCGCAGGCGCGAGCGGGCGGTGTAGCCCCGTTTCACTTGCTTGGGAAAGGGGCCGTTCTTCAAGGCGTTCACTCAAGGCTGCGGTCTCGCCGAGACCGCACTTTTCTGTTGCGAACTCGGGCCTTGATTTTCGAACATTTTCATGATGCAATCAGCCGCCTCGTTCGATCAGATACCAGAGCGTCGCGTGTGCGGCCACTGTTTTCAGCGAGCCGCAATTCATAGGCACCTGCGCCCTGCGCCTTCCGCCGCCGTCCAGTGCAGACGCGCGCCATCCCGTACCGGGCAAGGTCACGGTCAGCGGCACCGGCTCCGCCAGCGTAGGCCCCTCGCCCCACTCCGTCACACCAGTGCGCGTCTCATTCCAGCACTGTCCGGCGTTCTCCACACGCGCCACGGCGATGAGCAACAGGCGTTGCGACTCAGCGACCGGCCGCGCGTCGAGCGCGACCAGCGCGATGTTGGCATACCCGTTGCGCGTGCCGGCAACGACCTCCACGCACACATCGCCAAGCTGGAACGTCCGGCCCCCGACCCTGCCGATCAGCAAACGCGCGGCAGGCGCGTTGACCCGCAGCGACACCGCATTTTCAGCCCGCCGGTCAAATTCGATCTCGCCCGTGTCGCTGACTATCGACCGCCCGTCCAGCCCGCTCGCGCCGCTGAGCGCGGCCGTGCCCGACGCCGTCAACCGGCACGCCGCCTTGCGGCGCCACACGTCCGATACGTTTCCCTGCCCCTGTTCAAGTACGCTGGACACGCCGCGCCAGACATTGTCCACAAGGCGCGCGGCGATCTCCTTTTCAGGCACATCCAGCGTGAGCGGCTCGCGCGCCGGCGCGACAAGTCCCTGCCGGAAGAGCAGCGCCATCGCCGGCACCATGCACATTTGTCCCGCATGTCCGGTTGTCGCGTAGTGGCTCTGGATGCGGCTGTGCCCCTGCTTGCCGCCTTGGAAATTATACCACGAATACTCCGCGAATCCGGCCCAGCCCTGATAAGCCGCGAGCAGCGCCAGTAACGGAAAATTCTCCGAGGCATGATCGTTCGGCGGATTGAGGTCAAACTCTGTCATCAGAAACGGCTTGCCTGCCACCCGCCACAACGCCGCACCCTCGAGCGCACCGAACGCCGCGCCCGCCATCGACGCGTTGCGAACCGTGCGGAGACGCCCCCCCTGTCCATCCGCCGCTTCATGCGGATGGCACGGATAGCAGTGCATATCGATCACGTCGCCGAGCCGTGCCTCGCGCCGAAGACCGGCCAGCCCGCCATAGCTCGCCTGCGTGCAGTAGATCATGGCGCGCGCTCCCAGTTCGTCGCGCAGCACGCGCTTCAGCGACAAAACATACGCCTCTTCCTCGGACATCAGGAAACGCATAAAATCCGCCGATCGCTCAGGGCAGGCGGTATCCGCCACCAGCGGCACGCCGCCCGTCTCGACGCGTTCGCCGTCACGCAGCCCGATCACCGCATAACGCCCCTCGCGCACCGAAACGCCGGACAGTTCGATGACGCCGGCCTGACGGCCGGCCGCGAAATTGAGCCGCATCGGCACGGCCTCGGGATTCTCGACCGCACAGGTCACACCGTACTCGCGCCACGTGCCGTCGAGCGCGATCGTCGCCCCGCCGCGCGCGGAGGTCCACGGCGCCTTTTGCATCATCAAGCCCACGCCCAGTTTCATGGCCGTGCCGCCCTGCGCGCGCGCCCGGAAAGAGATCGCATACGTTTTCCCGTGCTCGACCGGCAAGCCCGGCACCATAGCCTGCACGTGCCACGTGTCGCTGCCGCCCGACGCCACCTCCCAGCGCATCGCAGGCGCGCCGCTTGCGGCGTCGTCCACCACGCTCGCCGCGGCTTTTGCGCCGCCGGCACTCTGGAACGACCACTCGCGCGTGCCGTGTTGAAATCTTCCGTTCTTCAACAGTTCGGGCCCCTTCTCGGCCTGCGCAGAGGCATTCCACGCGGCGCGCACGGCCTCGCTGCCGCCATAGGTCTTAGCCAGCCAAGCATTCCATTTGCGCGTCACCGCGCCGCGAAAGGGCTCAGGCAGCCCGGCCAGCGCGTATGCGAGCTGAAACACGGTGTTCTCGTTGTTCAGCTCGATCACCGCCACAACCGGATCTTTCGCGTAAGAGAGTCCGGTGTAGGGATTGACGTGGCCGATCAGTTCGCGCGCGTACTGCTGCTGCGACGCGATATATGGCTCGTAGATGAAGTCGATGCCTTTGCCGAAACGGTGCACTTCTTTCGGCTGACCGGGATAGGGACGGCAGACGTGCAGGTTAATGTCCACGTAGATGCCGTTCTCCTTGAGCTGAGCGATCAGCCAGTCAAACTGGTCGAGCTTTTCAGGATTCAAGGTCTGCATGTCCGCGTTCAGGATGCCTGCCGGCGCTTTGGCAAAATCAAAATAATGCAGGCGGATGAAGTTGATGCCGAGCTCTCTGAGCCGACGCGCCATGCGCGGTGCCTGCGCTTTGGGCGGCATGGGATGGTGGTCGCAGATGTTCGATCCGAACAGCCGCACCTCGCGGCCGCGGCCGTCCACGATCCGCTCGCCGTCCGGCCGCAGATGCCCGTGCGTCCCCGCCGCCTCCGCGTTGAGAAACGAGAGGTCAATCGGAGTGCCAGCGGTCTGCTCATCCGCCAGGTCCGGAATGACAAAAGGAAACCAACCCTGCCGCCCATCGTCCGGAGCCGCGCACGCAACGGATGCAGCCAACCCAACCAGAATGATCGAGACTCGCATATCCTCCCCCCGAACAAATGAACAAACATGACTCATACCTCAGATGATAACATTCCCGTTGCCTACGCTCAATCACATGGATCATCCCTGACCTCAACCGGGTGGTGGCCAGAGCCTTGCGACCGGCACTCGCCAACTCCCATATGTTCCGGTTGCCGGGTTGTCGAATTATGCTAAAATACGGCTATGAAAAAGTGGAATGCGGCCTCAATCAAGGCCTCGAAGGGCGTGACCCGGCTCGCCTGCCTGACGGCCTATGACACCGTCAGTGCGCGGCTGGCCGACGCTGCCGGGATCGCGCTGCTGCTGGTCGGTGACTCGCTCGGCATGACGGTTTTGGGCTATGACTCGACGCTTCCGGTCACCATGGCGGAGATGCTCCACCACACCGCGGCAGTGGCGCGCGGCACGACCGATGCCATGGTTGTCGCGGACATGCCCTTCCTCTCGTACCAGATCAACCGCGAGGAGGCGTTCCGCAACGCCGGCCGTTTCATCCAAGAGTCCGGCGCGGACGCCGTGAAAATCGAAGGCGGCGCCATCCGTGCCGAGTTGGTGCGGATCCTCACTGAAAACGGCATACCGGTCCTGGGCCACATCGGCCTCACGCCCCAATCCGTCAATGTGCTGGGCGGCTACAAAGTTCAGGGCAAGACGCGCGCGGACTGCGACCGCCTGATCGACGACGCGCAGGCGCTGGCCGAGGCGGGCGCGTTCGCCATCGTGTTGGAGTGCACCCCGCCCGACATCGGCGCCGCCGTCACTGCGGCGGTCCGGGTGCCGGTCATCAGCGTGGGTGCCGGCCCGGCCTGTGACGGGCAGATGCTGGTGATGCACGATATGCTCGGGTTGACCGAACGTCCGCCGAAATTCGCCAAACCGTACGCTAAGCTCGCCACGACGATGCGCGATGCGTTTACCGCATATGCCGCCGAGGTTCAGGCCGGTTCTTTCCCGGATGCGGAACACTGTTACGCCCTTGCCTCTTCCTGAAGGGTGCCCCATGCGTTCATCACGTGAAGACATCGTGATTACCGGCCTGTCGTGCCGGTTCGCCGAAGCGCCGAATCCGGCCGCTTTCTGGCGGAATGTCATGCAGCGGCGCGCACTGTTCACGCCGCTAGACGAGGCCCCCGTCAGCGAGTCGCCGCCCTCGACGCTCTTCGACCGCCCCTATCCGGCTGCCGCCGCGCAGCTCGGTGACCTTTACGCCTGCACACCGGCCGACCAGTACTTTCCGCGAACGATCAACGCCGGTGAGAACCAGGACGTCTTCTTCACCGTCCAGCTCGCGATCGACGCATTGCGCGACAGCGGCAGCACCATCAACAACCTGCCCACGGACCGCGTTTCCTTCCGTCTGGGGTATGCGCCGCCCTTTAACGCCGCCTCGGTCAACTGGCTGCAGCACACCTTCTTTCTTGACCAGACGCTAGATATCCTCGCGAAGTTTTTCCCGGTCGCCGGCCCTGAGCAGCTCGCCGAAATCCGCCAGCAACTCGCCGCCGCCCTTCCCGCCCCCAACCCGTATGCGTTCCTGTCAGCGCTGGGCGGCGTCATCGCTTCCTGGACCGCGCATCTACTGGGATTAGCCGGGCCGGCCTTCGTGGTGGACGCCGGCACCGTCTCCGGCCATCAGGCCTTGCAGGGCGCGATGGACGACTTGCTTATGCGTCGCGCCGACATCGCCCTGGCCGGCGCCGTTCAGCCGCCGCTCAACCGGCCGGTGCTTCTCGGCCTCGCCGGCACCCTGCCCTTCTCGCGCGGGAAAACGCTTCAGCCCTTCAGCCGCGAGGCGGACGGCACCCTCCCCGGCGAGGGCGGCGCCGTGTTTGTGCTCAAACGTCTGAAGGACGCCCTGCGTACCGGCGACCGCATCTATGCCATCATCCGCAGCACCGGCATTGCCGCGGCCTCGCTCGACCAGCACCAGCGCGTGCCGACGCCAGAACGCCTGACCCGCGCGGTCAGCCGCGCCATGCACGCCGCCGACGTCACGCCCGAGACCGTCCATCTGATCGAGGCGCACGGCTCCGGCGTGCCGCACTCCGACCAGACCGAAATCCAGGTTATGCAGGAAATTTACGGTGAACGCCGCGCAGGGCAGCCGCTGGTCGGCCTCGGATCGGTTAAAGGAAATACCGGCCACACGCTATGGGCGGCCGGTGCCGCCGGCATCCTGAAGACCGCTCTCGCGCTCTCGCACCGCGTGCTGCCGCCGCACGTCGCCGTCGACAAACCGAACGTCCGCATCCTCTCGGCCAAGTCGCCGATCTACCTGCTTTCCGACGCGCGCCCGTGGCTACGCGGCAACAAAAAAAATCCGCGCCGCGCCTGTGTTTCCGCCATTGATTTCACCGGCACCTGCGCCGCCGCCATCCTCGAAGAGTACCCGGAGGAGACATGACCGGCAGCCGTCACCTCTATGATCCGTTCGATTGTGAACTGTGCCTCCTCGGTGCGGCCGATGACTCCCGGCTGGCTGAGGAGGTCAAGCGGATCATCCATTTCCTTGAACACGCGCAGGACGTCTCGCTTCAGGATGTCGCCTATACCTGCGCCTGTTCCGCGCGCAGCATGCCGGCTGTACTCGCGGTCGTAGCCGTCTCGGTCGCTGATCTTCGCGACCGTCTGATACAGGCCCACAAGAAGCTGTCCGAAAATGCAGGACGCATCCGCGACAAAAGCGGCACCTATTTCTTCCGCGACCGTCTCTGTCCGCGCGGGCGCATCGCCTTCCTGTTCCCCGGCGCCGTCTCGTTTTATCCCGACATGCTGCGCGACCTTTGCCTGGTCTTCGAGGATTGCCGCAGCGCCTTCGATGAGTTGGAGGAAGCGCTCCGGACGCGCGACACTGAAACCTTCTCCCCGGCCGACTATATCTTCCCGCCTGCCGCCTGTTACCGCAACGACGCAGAAACCTTCTCGGCCCAGGCCTTTTCCGAATCTTTCATTGCCGTCCACGCCGCCAACACCGCACTCTTCCGGCTGTTCGACCGCATGGGCGTGACCCCCGACGGTCTGGCCGGCTTCAGCGGCGGCGACTTTGCCGCGCTCGAGGCCGCCGGCGTCTACGGCGATCTCTCGCGCAACAAACGCATCGTCTTCATGCGTGAAGGCTATCAGATGCTGAGCCGCCTGGTGGAGCGCGAAGACCTGCCCGCCTGTGTCATGCTCTCGGTGATCGACGCGCCGCGCGAGATGCTAGACACTTTGGCGAATGCCTATCCAGGACGCCTCGCGCTCTCCTTTTTCCACAGCCCGCGCCAGCAAACCATCGCGCTCTCTCCCACGATCCTGAAAGAAGTCACTGCGGAACTCCACAAGGCCGGCGTAAAGACCATGACCGTGCCCATCGACCGGCCCTTCAATACGCCCTGGTGCAGCAAGGTGCTTCCGCCCATCAAGCAGTTTCTCTCGCACTGGGCGCGTCACGTGCCCAAAATCCCGATCTATTCCTGCGCGACGGCCGAACGCCTGCCGGCGCAACCGCGCGCTATCCAGAGCCTCACCGCAGATCAGTGGACCTCGCCGATCCTCTTCGACGATACAATCCGCCAAATGTACGCCGACGGGTTCCGTGTCTTCATCGAACTCGGCGCACGTGGAAACATGACCAACGCCATCGATGAAACCCTGAAGAACCAACCGCACCAGGCCGTCGCCGTCAACCGCATCCACCGCTCCGGACTGGTCCAGCTCCACCACGCCCTCGGCCTGCTGGCCGCGCAGGGGGTGCAGCTCGACCTCACGATGCTCCACCTCCACCGCCGCAGCCGCATGCTCGACTTCAACCGCCCGCTCTCGGTTATCACGCGCACGGAGAATGATTTGCGCCTCGCCGCCCGGCTGCCCTCGCTCACCCTATTCGCTCCGCCCGGTGAATTCCTCACCTCTTCGCGCGCCACCTCTGAGCAGGCGCGCAAAGCCATGCCGGTGATCACAGACAAGCGCAGCTTTGATTTCGGTGCCGATTTCCCGATGCTCGCCAATGCCGCGATCCTCGAAGAACAGCCCGGAGTCATGATGGAGATCGCCAAGGTGCTGACGCTGGAGGACTACCCCTTCCTGCGTGATTACGCCCTCGGCACCGCGCAGCTCTCCTACGCCACCCCCGCGCTCAAAGGCCTGACCCTGCTCTCTCTGGTCTCCAGTCTGGAGATGATGTGCGAAGCCGCCCGCAAACTGGTGCCGCGCCGCCGCGTGGCGCAGATCGACAACCTGCACGCCCAGCGCTGGGTCGGCTTCGAACGCGGCTCGCTGCGCGTCATCCTGCGCGCCGAGCGCATCTCTTGGCCCGACACGCACTACACGGCCGTGCGCGTGCAGCTCCGCGACGACTCGCCCAACAGCGCCTTCACTTGGCCGATCGTCGAGGCGATCATCCTGCTGACTGCCGCCGGCCCCGCCAACCATCCGATCCAGCCCCCGCCGCTGGCCAACCCGCGCCCGGTCAACTGGTCCGGCCACGATATCTATCCTGACCGCCTCTTTCACGGCGAGAGCCTGCGCATCGTGCGCCACGTGGATCTCTGGAGCGAGGAGGGCATCGACTTTGAAGTCGAGGTGCCCGGCCGCGCCGACGCCGTGCGCTACACCAAGATCCCGCTCTTCTCCATCTGGCCGATGCTGCTGGACGGCATCGTCTCTGCCTTTTCACTGTGGCGCGCACACGAAAAATTCGCCGGGGCCATCTCCATGCCCTTCCGCGCGCGGCGCATCGTTTTCCACGCCAACACCTTCACCGAAGGCACCCGCCTGCGCGGCTACCTGCGCCTGATCTCGGTCACGCCGCGCTCGCATGTGGCCGACATCCAGGTCTCTGACGGCAACGGCAACCTGCTCATCCACTTCCGCGGCTGGGAAGAGCTGTGCGAACGCGTCCCGCCTAAATACCACCAGTTTATCCTGCGCCCCTCTGAACAGTACCTGACCCACGAGCTGCCGCTGGAACTGCTGGGCAACCCCGCCACGCCTGTGGCCGCTTCGGTCGCCACCGAGGTGCCGTTCAAAATTTTCGAAAACAATCAGGAACTCTGGCTCAAAACCTTGGCTCATGTGCTGCTTGCGCCGGTCGAGCGCGAAGAGTGGCTCGAAATGCAGGGCGCCACCAACCGCCGCGTCGAGTGGCTCTTCGGGCGCGCCGCCGCCAAAGAAGCCGTGCGCCGTTTCTTGTTCAAATACCATCAGGCGCGCTGGACCGACGCCGACATTCCCATCTGGCCAGACGACTCCGGCAAGCCCCACCCGCTCGGCCCTTGGCGCGAACACACCGCAGCCAAGATCGACCTCTCGATCACCCACACCTCGAAGCTCATCATCGCCGCGGTCGCTGCCAATGCCCGCATCGGCATCGACATCGAGATGCTCGGCCGCGCCCTCAGCGACGACTTCACCCGCGGCGTCTTCACGCATGAAGAACTGGAGCTCGCCGCCCACACCGGCGAGGCCCCGACTGCGGTCCTGCGCTTCTGGTGCGCCAAAGAGGCCATCTCCAAAGCGCTCGGCACCGGCATCCGCTACAGTCCCCAGGATCTGCGCATCACGGCGGTCGACGCGATGACCGGCCAGCTCCAGATCGAACTGCTCGGGCAGTGGCTGGAGTTCTTCAAACAGTTCAAAGGGCGCAAGAATCCGATCCATACCGCGCTCTTTGAAGGACACGCCGTCGCCACCTGCCTGCTGCCCGCCTCCCTCTTTGAAACACCGGAATAAGCCCGCATGCGCCTGCTGCTCCATAACATCCAATACGGAACCGGACGGCTGCGCCGCTTCGCCTGGCTGGAAACCCTTGTGCGCAGCACGCGCCACTTTCCCAACATCACGCGCTTCGTGCGCCACATGGACCCCGACATCATCGGACTGGTTGAAGTGGACGCCGGCTCCTTCCGCACGCAGCGCAAGAACCAGGCTGAAGAGCTGGCCAACGACCTCGACTATTTTCACTGCCACCGCGTGAAATATCCGGACGACGGCCTCGGCCGCCGCGTGCCGGTTCTCAACAAGCAGGCCAATGCCGTGCTCGCGCGAGAACCGATCCTGCGCACCGCCTTTCACGATTTTGAAACCGGATTCAAGAGCCTGGCGATCGAAGTGGAGCTGGAGAGCGTCACGGTCTTCCTCGTCCACCTCGCCCTAGGCATGCGCGCCCGGCAGCGTCAGCTCGGCGACCTGCACGATCTGATCCAGGGCTGCGCCAAGCCGCGCCTCGTGGCCGGCGATTTCAACACCCTCTCCGGCGTTTGGGAGATGCACATGTTCCTGCGCGCAACCGGCCTCAAGAGCGCCAACACGCGCCACGCCCCCACCTTCCCGAGCTGGGCGCCGTGCCGCGAGCTGGATTTCATCTGCTACGACCCCTCCATCACCCCGGTCCGTTTCAAAATCCCCCGCGTGCGGCTCTCCGACCACCTGCCGCTGATGTTCGACTTCGAGCCGCCCCACACGCCACGGCGTCCGCTTTTCGACGACGGTCATTGAACCCGCGCGGATCAGAGGCACAACATAGCCAGGATGACAGGATTCACAGGATTGGGTCTAGTGAGAGTAAACGTGAAACGGAAATTCGCCTACCGGTCTGTCGCCGCGCTCCTTTTGCTCGTCCATGCGGCAGGTTGTTGCTGGCATGCCGTAAAACCTTTGCCCGACGGTCTCAGCCATCGGGGCGCTTGGCTGCCCTGTACCGATGCGCGTTTCCTCTGCGACGTGACCGGGCTCGACGCTAACGGCGCTCGGCAGAGCGAGCAACAGATTTTTGACGAGTTGTTCGCCATGATCAACCGCGCGGAACGGATTGTGGTGATCGACATGTTCCTGTTCAACGCCTTTCTGGGGGCAGGCCCGGCCCCGCATCGTCCGTTGTGCGACGAGCTGACCCAAACGCTGATCCTCCGCAAACGCACGGTGCCCGCGTTGCGCGCCGTTGTCATCACCGACCCGGTGAACACGGTCTACGGCGGCATGAAGGCCGCGCATTTGGAACGCCTCAAATCCGCCGGCGTCGAGGTTGTTTTCACGCGCCTCGAAAGGCTTCGCGACAGCAACGCCGCCTGGTCCAGCCTCTGGCGTCTGCTGGGCCAGCCTTGGGGCAACAGTCCGTGCGGCGGATGGGTGCCTAACCCTTTCGGTGGCGAGCCCGTCACCGTGAGGAGTTGGCTCGCATTGCTGAACTTCAAAGCAAACCACCGCAAGGTGGCGATCGCCGATGACGGCCCCGGGCTACGTGCACTTATCACCTCTGCCAATCCGCACGACGGCAGCAGCGCACACACCAATGTCGCGCTCGTCTTCAGCGGTCCCGCCGCACGCGAGCTGCTGCGAACCGAGGACGCCGTGCTCACTTTTAGCGGTCGAGCATCACGTTCGCTTTTATCCATCGACGACAACGATCTGCAAGCCTCTTCGCCTGACGCATGCCGCACGCGAATCCAAATCCTGACCGAAGCGCCGATCGCCGATGCGGCCATAGCCATGATAGACACCTCGCAGGCTGGAGACGCCTTGGATCTCGTGATGTTTTACTTTGCCGACCGGCAGCTCATCCGTGCCCTGACGCGCGCGGCGCGGCGCGGGGTGTCTCTGCGCGTATTGCTCGACCCGAACAAAGACGCCTTCGGCCGGACCAAGAACGGCATGCCCAACCGTCAGGTTGCGCGAGAACTGGTCGCAGCCGGTGTCCCCGTACGCTGGGCCGCCACGCACGGCGAACAGATGCATGCCAAACTTCTGCTGGTGCGGCATGCCGCAGGCACAGGGGAAATGCTGCTCGGCTCCGCGAACTTCACACGGCGCAACGTGCGTGATTTCAACCTGGAAACCAACGCGCGTCTCACAGGCCTCCTCGACGCACCGGCCATCCAAGAGGCCGCAGCCTTCGCGGACCGTCTCTGGACCAACGCCGACAACCGGGTTTTCTCTCTCGATTATGACGTCTTCCGCGACGACTCCCGCCGCCGTGCCTGGCTTTACCGCTTGCAGGAAGCCACCGGCCTTTGCACCTGGTAACCCTCACGAACCCGGATGCACGAACGGTTCGTTGCGCGCACACAGGGGACACGCCGACGGTTCCCAAACTTCTGGGGCCATCTGCAGCAGTGAAAAGGTCGGGTAGTCGAAGCGTGCCTGTCCGGCGCTGCGGTCGACCAGCACCAGCACGGCGGCCACATCGGCGCCTGCGGCCTTGACGATATCGATCGTCTCCTGCACACGCCCGCCGCGCGTGATCACGTCCTCCGCCACCACATAGCGTTGTCCCGGCCGCAGAGAGAACCGCCGCATCACCAACCGCCCTTCCTGCTTTTCGGCAAAGACGCATTGCGTATCAAGCACACGCGCGACCTCGTGTCCCACCAGAATACCGCCCAGCGCAGGCGAGATGACACCGTCGAGCGCACCCAAGTCCAGCTTCCCCTTGACCCGCGCAACCAGCTCCTCGCACAGCCGTCCCGCGACGCGCGGATAACGCAACACGTTCGCGCATTGGAAAAAGCGGTTGCTGTGCAAACCGGAACGCAGTTCAAAATGCCCGTTCAGCAAAGCACCGGTCTCCTCAAGCACCTTCAACACATCAGCATCGTTCATCGTTTTGTCCTTTCTCGTTTCAATCCATGACACGGCCGTCGCGGATCGACACGCGCCGGCCCAAGCGTTGAGCGCACGTTTCGTCATGCGTCACCACGACCAGTGTTGCGTGCTCCTCCCGATTCAACGCCAACAATACATCCATCAGCTCCGCCGCATTGCGCCGGTCCAGTGCGCCGGTCGGCTCGTCCGCCAAAACCAGGCAGGGGCTCATCACCAGCGCGCGCGCCACCGCCACGCGCTGGCGCTCACCGCCCGAAAGCTGGCCCGGAAAATGGTCGCACCGGTCAGCCAAGCCCACGCGCTCCAACAGGTCGCGGGCCCGGCCGGCGCGCTCCTCTGCCGCATCCGCGCCCCAGGCCGGCACCAGAACATTCTCCAGCGCCGTCAATTGCGGCAGCAGGTGGTGCGACTGAAACACAAAGCCCACCTCGCGGTTACGAAACTTGCATCGCGCGCGCTCCTCCAGACATGCAAGATCCCGTCCATTGACGCGGATTTCGCCACTGTCAGGTCGGTCGAGCGCACCCATGAGTTGCAACAGCGTGGTCTTCCCCGATCCCGAGGGACCTGTCACGGCCAAGCACTCTCCCGCCGCGACCAACAGCGTGAGCCCCCGCAACACCTCCACCGGCAGACCGCCAGGCATCGCGAAAGTCCGCACAGCATTTATGACCCGCACATCCGCGCCACCGCTCATCGCCCGCCTCCTTCCACGCACACGACCGTCTGATCGGCCACGCACACGATCGTCCCCTGCGCACCCACCATCAATCCGTATACGTCGTCGCCGACGGCCATACGTGTCACCGCGCCCTGTGGCGAGGCCAGCACGCACAGTTCGCCGCCGCACAGCGCGAAGAGGCGTCCATCCGCAAACGCCAGCTCGCCCACCTCGGAGGTGCCGAGTGTCACGCGCCCCGTGACCCGCAATGCGTCATCTTCCAGCCGGCAGAACACGATTTCTCCCTCCGGCGTGCCGGTGGCGATCTCGCCGCCGAACGCCACCACGGGCGTGGCAAACGTTTCGCTCTGCGCGACTGCCGTACGGGCCACCAGCTTCAGCGCAGCCGGATCGACCGCCACCAGATGCCCCTGACGCGTGCCGCCGACCAAGCGCCCGTCAGCCAGGGTCAGCAGGCCGCCCGCCATCTGGTCCTCTGCCCCGACCTTGATCTTGCCGTGCGCCGCCCCCGTTGCCGCGTCAAACAAGTACACCGCGCCATCGCAATTGCCATAGGCGATACGTCCCTGCCCCACCACCGGTTCGCCGTCGCAACGGTTGGTCGGCTCGCCACGCCAGATCACCGCGCCGTCCCGCACCTTCATGCAGAAAAGACGACCGTCGGCCTGCGACACCAGCCATATGGCCGGCTCGCAATCGACAACGCCGACACGCGGCGCATGCAGAAACAGCCCGTCGGTCTCGCGTGACCAGACCTCAAGACCGTTTTCGACCCGCAGCGCGGTCACCTCACCATTGCGCGACGCCACGACGGCTACCCCGTCTGACACGGCGGCAGCCGCCTCAAACACCTGATTGGAGAATGCCGTGCGCCACCGCACCCCACCATCGGGCGCCAGCGCCGTGACGCCGCCCGCCTCATCCGCCACGAGCCAGCCGTCCCCCGCCGCGCAGGGCGGCGTCGGCCTGGCCGGGAACGGCACGCGCCAGCGGGTGACCGGAGGCGCGAATGGATCGCGCGTCCGACTCGCTGCAGAGTCAGCGTCGGGCGTGCGGGTGTCCTTGCCCGCATGTTTTGACTCGCAGCAGCAGCCGCCTTCTGAAGCAGGTGCCACATTAAGTGACGGCATCCAGAACGTGACCCACAGCGCACACGCGCAGGCGGCGGCAAAAACAAGCGCCAGGAATCGGCGTATCCGCAGCGCCCGCTTCATGGGGCAAATCTCCATGTGAGGGTCACCAGTCCGTGCGCCTCGCCATGCGCCGTGCCTCGCTGCAAGGCCCGTTCCAGCGCCGCCGTCGCTTCATTGGCGGGCGTCAGTAACAGCACATGCGTGACCGCGCCTGCGGCATCAGTTTCCACAAAGAACCGGCACTCCCCGCTGCGCACAGGCAACGGGCCGGATGGCGGCACAAACGAAAAGTCCGCATTCCGCAAGGTTCCGCTCACGACCGCCACCACACCGTTACGCGCCGTCGGCAAAGGGTGCGCGAACGGGTCTTCAGGAAAAGCGGACACAGCGATTTCCGGCAGGACTTGATCCAACGGCTCGATCGTGGCGGGCTGCCAGACGCCAGGATAACGGGCTCCCTGTTCAAGAAAGGCCGGCGGATTCTGTTCCTCGAGCACGTCGAATACGCCCAGCTCGATATCGGCGGCTGAGCCGGACGTCCCCCAAGAGGCACGCATATTGGCCAGCGCCTGCGCGGCCTCCTCCGGCGCCAGCACGACATACGCGGCGCGCGGCTCGGGGGGCGGCGCGAGAACACGCGGCTCAAACAGAACGGCATTGACCGGCAGATGCGACCAGAGCAGCACGGTCACACCGAGCAGCGCGAAGGGTTGCCACCAGAAACGCAGTGGCCGGCGCGCCGCGCGCGCTCTGAAACGCTTTCCGCTCTGATTATGCCGCCCCATGCCACCTCCACGCGCCAAAACCGGGTCATTCCGGTTTTTCCGCCACATTGATCTGCCGCATGCCCGCCTCGCGCGCGACGTTCACGAAGCGCACCACATCACCGTGCGGCACGCGCTTGTCCGCGAGCAGCAGCAACTCGCGGCTGCGCCCCAACGCCATACGGTTTCTGAGCCGCTCAGACAGCATCGCCATCTGTTCCTCATCCTGAGACACATAGCGGTCGTCATCAAAAAAAATGAGTGTTTCTTCGCCGCCGGACGTATCGCGCGACACCACAATCATGAGCGCGGTCAGAGATCTCCGCGCCCCTTCGCGCAACGGCGCGCGAGGCAGATCAAACGCGACGCCGGGAGTGACCGTCAACTGGCCATGTACCGCCATCAGCAACACAACCAAGATCACCGCATTCACCCACGGCACGGCCGCGAGTAAAGTCTGAGCCCACACACCGCCAAAGCGGTAGACGTTTCGGTGCTTGCGGATCTGCCGACTCCAGCTTTCTCTGCGTTCGGAAATCATCATGGCGCAATCCTCACAGCATCGAGCGGTCCTGCTTGGTGAAATAGGCCACGATTTCTGAGGCGCAGGCCTCCATGTCCAGCACGATGCGCTCGATGCGCACCATCAACATCATGTACATCACATGGCAGGGCACGGCCACCAGCAGTCCGGCCACCGTGGCCACCAGCGCCTGCATCAGGCCTGCCGTCAGATCCGTGCTTTGCACAACCGGTGCCTGCTCGTTCAAGGTCTGCACGATGCGGATCACCCCCAGCAGCGTGCCCAGCAGGCCCAGCAGCGGGGCAATCTGACAGGTGATGGCGAGCGAAGCCAGACGCCGTTCCAAACGTGAGATCTCTGCGCGTCCGGTGTTATTCACCGCCTCGCTCAACGCCTCATGAGATCCTTGCCTGTGACGGATCGCGGTCAGCGTCACGGCCGCCACCGGACCGGGCGTCTCCTCGCAGATCATCATGGCCTCGTCGATATGACCGTTCTCCAAAACGTTGCACACGCCCTTGAGAAAATCGTTGTAATCGATCTGCGCCCGCCGCAAATGCAACAGCCGCTCGAAAAAAACAACGACCGCCGCAATGCCGAGACCGATAATCAGCCAGAAGACCGGTCCGCCCTGATGCATCATATTCATATATCCCCCGACTTTTTGCCGCGCAGCCGTTCGATGCGCTGGCGTGCTTCATCCGATCCCGGCACGCCAGACTGTACCACCCGCTGCAGTACGCGAACCGCTTGGGCGGGGTGGCCTTTCTGTTCGTAAAGCTCAGCGACCGTGAAACCGGCGCGCACGAAGAGGCCGGTGCTGTGCTCGTCAAACCAGGTTCCGCGCGCGCGCTCGTTCAAGAACCGGATGATCACTTCGGCATAATACTGGTCAATCGCGTCGTCGATCTGTTTCAATTTTTCAAGACACCGGCCAGCTTTGAATTGAAGTTGCAGCGTCAGGGAGGAGGTCAGACTGTTCTGCGCCAGCATCTGCCGGTAGGCCGCGAGCGCCTCGCGGTAACGTGCGCTGTTCCCGGCACCCATTGCAAAAAGGCCGTCTCCCTTGCGCAACAGCGCTAAGCGCACCCACTCGCTCGCCTCTGAACGGCTGATGACCTGATCGAGCAGCAGCACCGCTTCGTCGTAGCGCGCCAGTTCCATCAGGGCATCCGCCTGCACCAGCAGCGCCTCCGGCAGGCGCGCGCTCTGCGGATGCGCGCGCACCATGCGCGTGACCAGTTCGATGGTGCCGGTAAAATCATTCGCAGCGAAAGCCGCGCGTGCGGCCCACACCAGCGCGGCATCCGCCCAGCGGTTCGTTGACCAGCGGTCTGAATAATCGAGAAAGAAGCGCCGCGCCTCCGCATACCGCCCACGATTAAAATCAAATTTACCCAGCCACAGTACCATGTCAGAGAGCCGCGGCGACCCGGGAAAATCGAGCAGGAATGAGGCTGCGGCCGTCCGCGACTCCTGATCGCGTCCGAGCCCGTACAGGCAGAGCGTCATCATGAAACGCGCCTCGTCACGCCGCTCCGGCGCGTTCTCCGCGACTGCGGCAAAATCCTGCATCGCCGCCTCAAACCGGTAGGCGCGGTAGTGTGCCTTGCCACGCCCCATCCAAGCATCCGCGCGCACCGGCTGCTGCGTGTACACATCCAGCACCGATGTGTAGGTGCGCACCGCACCGTCGGTGTCCCCCGCTTCCGTCTGCATCGCGGCCAGACTGAGCAGGGCTTTGGGCGCGACTGCGCGGTCGGGATAGGTATCCGCCACCAGCCGGTATCGCGCACGCGCCTCGCTGTCCAGTCCGGCACGCTGCAGGCAGTCGGCGCTCTGGTACAGCGCCTGATCGGCCAGTGCGGCCTGAGGAAAATCTTGCGCCAGCGCCGCATAGACGCGCGCAGCCTCCTCATGGCGTCCCGCAGCCAGAAGGGCATCGCCCTGTTTGAAGCGGCACTCCGCTTGCACGGCCGGATCACCGGCCAGCAGCGCGGCACGTTGGAACGCACCGCCGGCCTCAGTATAGCGGCCGAGCTGCATCAGCGCCCAACCGCGCCCCTGCAACACATCGACATCCCGTGAAGACGTGGGATAGGTCTCCAGAAAAATCCGGTATTCAGTCGCTGCCCGTTCAGCCCGCTTGGCCTGCAGAAGCGCGTCGGCCAACTTGAGGTGCGCGCGCATGGAGGCCGGATGATCGGGGAACTCACGTACCAGCGTTTTCACCAGTCCTTCGCCTTCGTCGATCGTGGCGGCAGCCCCGCACAAGAGGTCTCCCAGGCGAAAACCGGCCAAGCGCCGCGTTTCCGGCGCCTTAGCCCGCTCATAGGCGGAACGGGCGTAAGCCACCGCCTCGTTGGTCTTGCCGCCGGCCAACGTGAAAACGCTCATCTCAACCAACGCCTGCACACGCGCCGTCTCGGTCGCCCGCTCATTCATGGCAAGCTGGTTGAAGAGCATCGTCGCTTCGGCACTGCGCCCCTGGCGCATCAGAATCCTCCCGCGCAACAAGGCCCCGTCATGAACGGCATGGCCGGCCGCGCCCAGCTCCGCCTGCATCTTAAGCACTTCCAGGGCCGCATCCGCGCGTCCGGCCTGATCCAGAGCACCCGCCCACTCCAGCGCGTTCTCCGCGCGCGTCTGCGCGTTGGTTGACCCGCGATCAACCTCGGCGAAGAGGCCAAGGGCACCGGCCAGATCACCGGCCTCGCGGCGCGCGCGCGCCGCCAGCCGCCGCAACGCATCGTCGTACGCCGCCCCCGCGCCGGCCGCCGCCTCAGCCACGCGCGAAGCATCGAGCGGCCGCCCGGTCTTCAACATGGCCAGTGCCTGCCAATAGGCCAGCGCACCAGGCTGCAACGCCTGCCGTGTCGCAGCATCCACGCGCTGCAGGCGCGTCAGCATGTCATCGTAAAGACCTTGTCCCTGCAACGCCTCCAGCAACGTCAGCAAGGCTTGAGCAGGGGCCTCGCCGATGTCCAACGCCTTTTCGGCGTGCGCCTGCGCGATCGGATAGAGCTGATCGTGCAGCGCCGCACGTGCCGTTTCCAGCTCGCCGGCCACCGCGGTGCAGCACCAGCCCGTAAGCGCCGCCGCCGCCATCTGTCTGATTATGCATGGCACGTCTGTACGTTCCCCTTCACGGCTGCACCGGGACCACCGCGAACAGGTGAGGCACCGGCTTACGCGCCGCCAACGCCTGACGCTCAAGATCGGCCACCTTTTCAATCACCTCGCCGCGCCGCCCCCATGCCTTAAGGTACTCTGGCACCTTGCCCTCGTAGTAGCCGGTCTTGGCCATCTTCGTTTCCGCGTACACGCGAACCGCCTCCAGATCATCGGGATCAACCTTGCGGTGGCGCAGGAACCAACGCACCGCCGCATGGTTGCGCAGCACGGTTTCGGTTGAGCGGCGCACCTCGTTGAGCCGTGCCACGGCCTGCGCCTGGCGGAGTTGAGGCGCCTCCTCATTGAAGGCCAGATTGACGCCCTTTGCAAAGGCCTCGGCACTGAAACGGCCGACCGCGGCGCCGTCGATCCGCAGCTCATACTGACCGGCGGCCAATCCCCGCACCGCCACGATCTCCTGATTCAGCTCGCGCTCGACCGGCACCCATTCCAGCAGCGGGCGCGCCGCCGGATCGACTGGAAAGGGTAACGCCTGTTCGAGCACCGTAAAAGACCAGCCTCCGTCTCGCTTTTCAAGTCCTGTGACAGATGCGTTTTCATTCGCCACCACCCGGCCGGCCGCCGCATCGATCTCGACACTGGCGACCAACGCCGGCGCGCCCTGCGCCTTGAGAAACAGCCAAGCCATCATCAGATGCCCCGGCGCACCGGGATGCACGCGGTCAGGCCCGATGATCGTGAAGGACGGATCCAACCGCTGCCGTTCGATGTTGAAAGCGGTCATCGGCGCATGGAAATCGACGACCGTGCCTTTGTTTCGCCCCGCCAGTTCGCGGACGGTCTCCGCGCAGCGCGCCAACCCGTCGTTACAGCCCGGCTGGTTGTTGTTGCGGTCGTTGACCCCGGTCTGATCGAACGGCGACGGCGTGACGAACAGCAGACGCGGCTCACCCGCCTCTGCCTTGAGACGCGCGGTCAGACGCTCCATGTTGGCGCGATAATTCTCCAGCGCGCGCTGCTGGCCGGCCCGCTGCTGCTCGCCGGGCTCCGCCACATACAGGCCGCGTCCCACATCATTCATGCCGAACATGACGGCCACCGCTGTCGGACGCTTGGCGACCACATCATCCGCCAACCGTCCCAGCGCGCCGCCCGCTGAATCGCCGGAAACGCCGGCGTTGACAAACCGTACCGTACGCGCCGGGAAACGCGTGAGATAATAGTCGTAGATGTAGCTGTGGAAACGTCCGCCGTGCGTGATGCTGTCGCCCAGAAAGCAAACCGTCTCACCGTCTTTGAAAAGACCGGCGCGCGCGGAACACACCAGCAGCGCGCCGACCAACCCGAAAAACAAGCGATTCATGCGTGACCTCCGGACGGCCGCCGCGACACCTTTGCCGCCCGACCGTCAACACGGAGTGCATTTTGCCATGTTCCCTGCCCCCGGTCGATACCAAAGCCGCAGCCCCTATCCCGTCACTTCGGGCTTACCCGGCACAGCGGCCTTAAACTCCGGCACCATCGGCACATCGCCCTTCTCAAAATCGGCTGCCGAGACCGGATGATTCATGGCATAAAAAGGTGAGTCTTTGTTCTCTAGCAGATCGCTCATGCGCACCATCTGCCCGGTGTAGGCCGCCAACGTCCCCAGGATACCCGACGCCGTCGCCATCGCCACCTGCTCGCCCTCATGCAACAGGTTTCCGCTCAGCAGTCCCGACAAGAAATCGGCGTGTTCCATGACATACATGTTGTTGTCGCGCCCCTCCACGGCCTTCTCGTCAAACGGGAACGGCACGCTTGTGCCGTCGGGCTTCAAGATTTTGCTGCCCAGCACGTCGATCTGACCGTTCGTACCAGTCAACATCGCACAGCAACGGTCAAAGCAGCCGTTGATCTGGCGCGCCACCGCGTGGACATGCAGCCCGTTTCCGTAGTCATAGTCGATGCCGAAGCAATCGTAGGTGTTGCCGGTCGAGCGCTGATGGCGTGCGCCGATACCCATGGCCTGCTTGGGCAACCGCCCGATAAACCAGTTGGCCAGGTCGATCTCGTGCACCGCCTGTTCCGTCAGATGGTCGGCAGACATCTCGCGGAAATGGTACCAGTTGTTGGCCATGTACGAAGCGTTCGTGTCTTCCGGACGGCGCTTGCGAAGGTAGTTGGCCGGGCTCATCGAGCCGTGGCAACGGTAGACCACGCCGCCGCGGATCTCGCCGATGAGGCCGTCGCGCACCGGCCCGATCATCCGCAAAGCACGGCTGTTGTGGCGGTGGCACGTCCCGGACAAGATCGAAAGCTTGGCCGCCTTGGCGGCCTCGACCACCTGCAGGAAATGACGCAGGCCCGCCGGATCGGTCGCGATCGGCTTTTCCGCGAAAATGTGCTTGCCCGCTTTGACACACGCCTCGGCGTGCCGCGCGCGGAAAATCGGCGGCGCACACAACAGCACAATCTCGGCCTCCGATTCCATGAGCTTCAAATACCCGTCCGCTCCGCTGAACGCGAATTTCTCGTCGCAGCCGTTGGCCCGGCATGCCGCAGCCGCTTTCTCTTTGAAAAAATCGGCCGCGCCGACCATCACCGCCTTATGCCCCAACCGCGTGGCGGCGGCCGTGATTTCGCGGGCCGCGCCGGAACCACGTCCGCCACACCCGACCAGCGCGAACTTGAACACGCGCTGCCCCTGGCCCAGCGTGATGGAAGGGGCTGCCGCCAGAACCGCGCCGAACGCGGTTGTCTGCTTGATAAACGCACGACGATTCTGCATCTCTTATTCTCCTGTTAGCCTACTTAAGCGCCGCGTCCCGCGAAAAACCGATCCATCAGCGCACTGTGCTCGGCATCCGTAAATCCGCCGCTCTCGATCGTGACCCAGCCGTTGTATCCGACCTCATCGATCACCTTGCGCACCGACACCCAATCCACATCCCCTTTGCCTATCGGCACAAAGTCGCCGTCGTTTTTCTTCTCGCGGTCGATCTTGAAATCCTTGATGTGGAGCTTGACAATCAGCGGGCCCATAGTCCTCAGCCACTGCTCCGTGGGCGCATACCGGACATGGTTGCCGAGATCCAGGTAGGCGCGGGCCCGGTCGTGCTTGAAAAGACGCACAAACGCCGCGGCAAAATCCGGCATCACCCACAAACTGTTCCACACGTTCTCCAGCCCGATCGTGACGCGGTTCTCAACCGCGACCGGAAGCAGCTCTTCCACCGCCGCGCGCGCCAGCTCTGTCGCGCGATTATGCGCCGCGATATAGTCGGCGAAGGGCGCATTGTCGCCGGCCACGACCGACTCGATCCGGCAGGTCGCCGGATCATACGCGAGCTTGAATTGCGTCGGCTTCGGTATCGTCCCTCCCATACGCAGGCAGGGCACGAGAAGCATGGCATCCGCGCCATACGCAGCCGTCACGCGGATCAAACGTTTGACGTCTTCGATCGAACGGCGGCGCGCCTCGGCGTCGGCATTGCTGAAATCGGCCCAGCCGCCCATGAAGGAATGGATTTTGACGCCGTGCTTCTCCGCAACGGCACGTCCCGCCAGCGCTTCCTCAAGCGTGACATCTTTTTTCGTCAGTTCCACGCCAGGGAAACCCGCCTTGGCGATCCGCTCGCAGGTCGCGTCGTCGGCTACTCCGGCGATCAATGCCTTTTGCAGCCGGGTTTTAAAAATCATCGGCTCGGCTGTCCATCCCCGCAGCGGCACCCCGGCCAGCATTCCGGCCCCTGCCATGCCTCGCACAAAATCGCGTCTGGTCATCCCGATCCCCCTCCTCCATAACTTGAGCGTTGAGCGTTGAACGTTGAGCGTTGAAAGTTACCTCCTTGATCATTCGCGGCACGACCGCACAGTGAGATTACTGTCAAAACCCCATCCAAACCTACAATGCGGAGTGTAGAGATTTAGGATGGGGATGTCAACACGCCGCCCTAAACGGCCAGCAATTCTAATTTTGGTTTTTTTTGTTTTGTTGTTGTATAGGGCATGATTTATGCTCTATACTATGGGCATGAAACGAAAAAAAGCGACACCCACCGAAAAACGCGACGCGCTGCTGGCCGAGAT
>JAGOBZ010000294.1 GCA_017999015.1 Kiritimatiellia bacterium | reverse complement strand
GGGTATAGGAAATTCAACCGCCCTTTTCGCCCAGTCTGCGCGGTAGCCGGAGGCGGCGCAAGCGGCCGTTTGCGCTGATGCGCGGGGTCAGGCGGGAGATTTCGACGCTGCACGCGGCGTTCCGCGTCGTGGTTGGCGGCCTGGTACGGCCGTTTTCCGGACTCGGGCCGAGCGCCGCCCTGCGGGCGCGGGGCCGCATCGTGATGTCATCGGGTTTCGCGTCGGCGGTGAAGCCGACGCCGCGATCACGCCGCCGCTGGCGGTCCGCGGACCTCGGGCCGGTAGTGCGCCTGCGGCAGTGCGCCGTGTTTCGCGAAGTGGTCGAGGATCTGTTTGATCGCGTGCGGCTCTTCCACCGCCGCGACGATCTTCAACGCGCCGCCGCAGTGTTGGCAGGTTTGCACATCGATGCCAAACACGCGCTTGAGGCGCTGCGCCCAGCTCATGGCGCGGCGTTTTTCCTCGGGCGTGCGGTCGTCCGCATGATCGGTGTCCGTCGTCTTGCCGCCTTTGCCGCGATGCGCGGCGGTGAGCTGCGCCCGCAGGTTAGCGTTCGGGGCGAAAATCCCATGAAATCGCGTGAGATGCGCGCGCGGCGGTGGGACCAGCGCGGCCAGTTTGGCGATGAACTCGATCGGCTCGAACTCGACATGGGTCGTGCCATTGCGCCACGGCGTCTTGAGCTGATAGCGCACCCTGCCCTGCGGCGAGATCGACAGCCGCCGCTCGCTGATCGCCGGGCGCGTGATGTAGCGGCACAGTTTCTCCAGCTTGGCGCGTTCGTGCGCCTGCGCGGCCACGCCCGCGTGCAGCGAAAACCCGCCCACCCGACCGGCATCGCCATCGAGCGAACCCGCGTCGCCGGGCAGGGTGTGCAGCGTCGCCACCTTTTGCCCGGCGCGTTGGCCGGTGGCGATGCGATAGGTGATCGAACTCATGCGCACGGCATCGAGGCCGTCATCGCGTTCGGCGCGCTCGCTCAGGAACACCGATTCGGCTTCGCCTTCCAGCCAGCCGCGCTTGGCCAGATGACGCAACACGCGCCGCGCGATGGTGTCCGCAAGCCCGGTCAGTTGCGCGGACGTGGGCGCGCGGGCGCGGTGCAGGCGCGGCTTGATCCTGTCACCGTTCGACGCAGTGCGTTCTTCATACACGCCGTCCAGCCACAGCATGTGCAGGTGCACGTTGAGGTTGAGCGCGCTGCCGAAACGCTGGATCAGCGTCACCGCGCCGCTGCGCGCCGCGCGGCGTTCCACCCCGGCCTGATCGGCCAGCCAGCCCGCGATCGCGCGCTGCACGAGGCCCAGCACCGGGCCCAAGGCCTCGGGTTGGCTGGCGAACAGGAAGCGCAGCGGATACGGAAAGCTCAGCACCCACTGCCGCACCGGACGTTCGCCGAACACCTCTTCCACCAGATGCCGCGCGCTTTCGGCCATGCGCCGCGCGCCGCAGCTCGGGCACAGGCCGCGCTTCTTGCACGAGAACGCGACCAGCCGTTCCGCATGGCACTGTTCGCACACCACACGCAGGAAGCCGTGCTCCAGCACGCCGCAACGCAGATACTCATCGAACTCGGCGCGCACGTAGTCCGGCACGGGACGGTCGTGCGCGGCTTGGCGTTCGAGGAACTCCGGGTAATGCGCCTGCACCAGCGCGTACAGCAGCGTGCGCTCGGGCGCGTGGCGGGCGTAACGCGATGCGGGCGACGCCGCGTCCGCTCCATCCGGCGCCGTCCACCGCACCGCCGCGGCGAGAGCCGGCATGGAACGGGCCTGGGCAGGGTCGGCTGCACAGGGTTGCGGCCGGCGTCATCGACGCGCATCGGCGGATTGCGGACCGACGGATGCGACATCGCCGCGATGCCGGGTGCGACATCTCCCAGTCGCGCCGCCCGCGCCGCCCGCCCCGCCCGCTTGCGTCCCCCCGCCCCGCGCCGCCATCCTGCGCGCCTGCATTCGCCCGGAACTCTGCTTCGCTCCATGAGCTCGCGGGTCATGACGGCATGGGAGTCAAGCGCGCCCGTAAACTGCGTCATCCGCCCCTCTTTCCGCGCCGTGCGGCACGGAAAGGGGACAGTCGAACGCGACTACTCGGTGTTGTCGTGCGGCTGCGAGCCACCGGAGACGGTGGTCGACTGCGTCGCCATCGGGGCCGGGGTGGCACCGGTGAGATCGGTCGCGTAGAAAACGTCGCCGCTGACCGTGCCTGGTAGCAGGTTGGTGCCGGGCGTCAGAGCGGTCGACGCGGCGGTCGTGGCGATCATGCCGTGGGTATGCGCCGGCATCTGCTGGGTATTCAGGGTGACCGTTTCCGTGCCCGAGACCTGGCCGATGACGTAGTTGCTCAGGCCGGGGCCTGTGCCCTGGTGAATGGGCAGGCGGCCGCGAAGATCGGGTACGGCGAAAGTGACTTGGCCGTCGCCGCCGTAAGTGGTGCCGATCAGGGTGAACAGGACTTCGTATTCGGCGATCGACAGCAGGCTGCCATCGCAGGCTTGCCAGCCGTTGGGTGTCCGGCCGAAGCCGAACATGCGGATCTCTCCGACAAAAGGTTGAGACATGGGAATGCACTCCGTTGATTCGGTGGGCGGCCGCGCGTCGAAGGACGCGCCAGAACCGCGATGTTCGTAGCGGGCGCGTCGCGCGCGCCGACTCGACCAGACGTCAGTTGCGCGACGGGAAGATGCCCTGCAGCGCGATGCAGAAATTGATCGTGGTGTAGGGCTGCAGGTTCGGATGCGGCTGATTGCCGCCGGCGGGTGCCACCGATTGGGCGTTCATCACCACTGCGGTGCCGCTCGAGGGCGCATACAGGTTGGCAGCTGCTGCGCTGTTGGTGCTGGTGGCGAACACGCGTGTCGCGGGAATCCGGTTGTCGCCCGGACTAGTCGATGCATTCATGGCGTGCGTATGCGCCGGTATGTTGGTCTGCAGCAGCGTCACGTTCTCGACGCCACCGGTCTGGCCGATCTGCACCGCCGGCGGCTGCCAGCCGGGGTCGACCGAGCTTGCGTAGCCGATCGGCGTTCGGCTGCGCAGGTCCGGCAAAGCGAAAGTGGTGGTGCCGTTGCCCCCGTACTGCGTCCCCAGCAGCGAGAACAAGGCCTGATTCTGTGCGATAGGCAGCAACTGCCCGTTGCATTGCCCGAAGTACTTGGGCGCAAAGCTGAAACCGGCCATCATGATCTGGCCGATGAAAAATTCGCTCATCGAAATATCCTCCCTTGGATGGTGGGCGCAACGCATCTTGCGTCGCGCGGGCCTACTCTGAACCTCCGTTCCCGACCCGACAAGACCCCTGCGTGCGGGTATGTTCGCCTGCGGGACTCCCCCGGATTCGCGATCGTGATCTAATCAAGGTATATTCGTGTGCAGCAAAAACGTGTGTGGCCTGAGATCGGGCCGAACCGCGTTCAGAGCTTGAAAGCACACGAAGGCTTTCATCGGCACTCAGGGTGGGCGCCGATCTTCAGGGGAACAGGGAAATGCAGCAGCAGTCCGTTGTCCGCACGCGTTCGTCGCGTTTCGCCATTTTCTTCCGCGCGCAATGGCTGCTCTTCGCGATTCTGCTGTGGCCCACCCTGGCATCGGCGCAGGTATCGCCGTATTGCCCGACGCAGAGCATGACGGTCGCCAATGGCGGATCGGTGACATCGATCAATCTGGCCGCCTGCGATGGTCCGTTCAATTTCGGCATGGGCGGACCCTTCGCGCCGTTCCTGCCGGCCAACGGCTCGGTCGTCCTCAGTTCCCAGAGCGGCCCGGGTAACCAGACGGTCACCTACACCCACAACGGTACAGCGACGACCACCGACACATTCGCGCTTGAAGACGAAAACGGTGACGAGCTCACCTTCAATGTCACCATCACCCCGCCGACATCGGCGATCATCGTGTCGCCGGCCTCGCTGCCAACCCTGACGGCGGGTACGTCCTTCAGTCAGACGCTGACCTCCACCGGCGGGGCAGCACCTTATACCTACACGCTCAGCGGTGGCACGTTGCCGACGGGCCTGACTCTGAGTGCTGCCGGTGTGCTCTCCGGTACGCCCACGCAGCGCGGCGGATACGCTTTCGGTGTCCGCTCGCAGGACAACGTCGGCGCTTTCGTCATCAAGGGTTACACCGGCACGGTGCAGAACCCGAGCCTGTCGCTCGCGACCCCCAGCGCCACCGCCGTCCAGGGCGCACCTTTCTCGCTCAGCCTTGCCGTCAACGGCGGCGTCGCGCCGCACAGCTTTCAGCATGAGGTGGTCGCCGGCCCGCTACCGCCTGGCATCAGCCTGTCCGCCGCCGGCGTGCTCAGCGGCACTCCGACCACGTTGGGCACCACGAACTTCCAGATGCGGGTGACCGACGCCAGCACCGGGCTGGGGTGGTCCGCGCTTCTTCGGCGTGTCGGCCGCGGTGTGGATCGCCGGCCTCGGCGCCCTCGGCGCCTTCCTCGCGGCCTGGCCGCGGCGCGCCACACGAACCCTGTCCGACTGACCCGCGCGGCAGG
>JAGOBZ010000293.1 GCA_017999015.1 Kiritimatiellia bacterium | reverse complement strand
CTTGTAGGGGAAATACTGGGGTTCGGAGAAGGTGTCGGCACCGAAATCCCAGAGGTAACGCTCGATCACACCGACTGGCGTCGTGGAGGCGGCACCGCTTAATGTGATATTCCAGGCCCCATTTTCGGAAACAGTCTCATCAAACGTGTACGGCCCGCCGGGCCGTGCGGTCGGCGCTTGCACGGCGGCTACAGTCACCACGCCCGGCACGATGATGCTTTGCCGCGCGTGATCCGTGATCCGACAGGCGACGCTGTATGTGCCCGGCTGCGCCCAGGTGTGCAGAATGCCCGCGCCGCGTTCACCCGTCGGCACAAAGCCCTCGGCCACACTGTAATCCCAATCCCAGTCCACCTTCCAGATGCCGAAATCATCGGTCGCCGCCGCGACCGAGAAGAAGGCGTACCAAACGGCATTGGTCGCATTCGCTTCTGTGAGTGTGCGGGTCAGATCAAAGGCCGCCGCCGGCGGTTGGTTGCCGTTGCATGTCAGCGTGGTGGTCGCGGTGGACGCGGCCCCGGCATGATTGAGCGCGGTGAGCGTGAGCGGTGCCGCACCGGGCCGTGACGTGCGCAGCGTCGTCGCGAGGCCGGCGTGGGTCTCAGGCACATCGTCCAGACGCACGGCGCCGGAGGTCGCCACGGCTTTGCGGAATGCGAGCGTCGCGGCCGACCCGTAGTCCTCGTACAACAGCAGCCAAGCTGCGGTTTCGTCGTCCTGTCGCACCCAATACCGGGCGCCGCCGTCGGCTTTCAATTCGACGCGCAGGCGATACCACACGCCGTTCACATAGGGGACACCGGTCGAGAACTCGGTGCCGGGCTGCCGGATGTAGAAGGTTCCGTTGTAGATCAAGATCGCGTGAACCATCTGACCGTAGGAGCCGTCCTCGTTGTCATTCTTGAAGCCGAAGTAAGCCCAGCCGGAATCCACACGCAGGCGACCTTCGAAACACTGTCCGTCGGCGCGCGGGTAAACGGTGCGGCTGAAGAACGCGCAGTTATACGCCGAGGCGGGGAAGAGCACTTCGTTCGTCTGCGTGATCTGGCTGCGGTCAAACGCCCACTTGCCGTCGTCGGGTTCGTTACCGTCAAAAGTATCTGTCCCCGTCAGCCAGACGGTTTGCCAGAGTCCGGATTCGGCATCGCTGGCCGAGCCTTCGGCGGCCGCTATGCTCCAAAGCCCGTTGGTGGCAGCCGCTTCATCGACGGTGTACGGCCCGCCGGCATCAACCAGCGGCGGCGTGACAGGCTGAGTGACGCTTTGAACGAGGCCTGTTACACACTGTCCGTCGGCGTGAATGGCTGCGAGGCAGAATGCGTTGGTACCCGCACCGACGGCGAAGACGGGCGCTTCCGCACGGCCGGCCGCCGCGATGCGCAGATTGTCGAAGAGCGCGTCGGTACGGTAGGTGGCGACGCCGAACGCGCAGATCTCGGCGACGCGCGGCTCGTTCTCGATGACCGCCATGACCGCGCCGTTGCGCGTGAGCTGCAGCGTTGTGCCGATCCGTGCCGCGCCGATCCGGAAGCGGTTGTTCGGCGGCATCAGCCAGCCGACCGTTTGCTTGAGGTTGGTGACTGTCTGAGCACCGCCTCCGTCGGCGTAACGGTAGACGAGCAGATCATCGGTGCCGTCACGGCCGCGCAGGATCACCTCGTAGTAGGTATTCCACTCCGGAGCGCCCAGCCGCAGCATGACCTCCCAGCCGCTGCCGCTCAAGATCTCGACATCGGTCTCAAACAGGAAATCGCCGGACGGAATCACCGCGCCCTCGTAGATTGCGGTGCCGCGGTCGATCGAGGCATTGGATTGCCGCAAACTGTGCGTACCGCCGATCACCGGCGAGTTGGTGGTGACGGCCCACGTGCCGGCTGTCGCGCGCCACGCGGTCGCGCGACCGTCCTCTGCATCTTCCGTGACGTCCGGCCTGAGGTCGGCGCCCTCAGCGCCGAGCGTGTCAACCGCGACATCGTCGAACAGCACCGAAGAGCGATAGGTGCAGAGCCCGACACACGGCAGACCGTCCGCCGGCACGGCTCCGTAAAACGTGCCGTTGAGCCATATGCGCGCCAGGCCGCCCGCCACGCGGACTGTCAACCGGTGTTGCTGGTTGGCCTGCAGGTCAAACCCGACCGGACAACTCGCTTCAGAGCCGTCGGGCAATGTCATGACCACGTCGTCATATTGCCCGCGCAGCCAGCAATAGCGGAGTCCCAGCCCGGTCCGCTGCCGCTCGAAGATCACGCCGGCGTGCGGCGACGTGCTGCCGACCACCCGGAAGGTTGTGCGGATCTCGTAGGGTGCGCGCAAGCCGGGAAGGTCAAGCAGGGCGACGCAATGGTTGACCGTCTCATTCGTCTGGGCAAAGGAGTGACTGCCGTTGATCGGGTTTGCGTCCGACACGGACCACGGCAGCGTCGGCATCCGCCAACGGCTGTCGGCTGTGCCGTCTTCAAAGGTATCGGTCATGTGCACATCCGGAGTGACGACGTAGCGTGTTTCCGGTGCCGCGCCCGGCAAAATCTGCGCTCGGTCAAGCGTCACGCGCCAGACACCGTTGGAGGCCTCGGACTCAGGCAACAGGCGCTCGCCGCCGCTGACGGCTGACACGGCGCCCGTGACGGTCACGCTGCATGCGCCGACCCCTTTCCAGCCGTTGGCCGCTGTGGCGGTCAGCCGGACCGTGTAGCGGCCCGGTGCGCCGAAGGCATGCTGCACGCCGGCCGGCGAGCCGGACGCCTGGTCGCCGTCTCCGAACTGCCACAACGTGCTGGCGGCCGCCGCTCCCGTCACGACGGGAGTGAACTGGACCGCCTGGCCGACAGCGGCAACGGGTGCTTCCGCGGCGAGCCGCACGACGGGCGTGCCGGACGGCGGCGCCTGAGGCGTGGCCGCCATGCCCAGAGTATAGGACCAGGCCGTCGTTGTGCGCTGCGTGTATGAGCCGTCAGCGTATCCCTGATGGTAACGCAGGGCATACTCTGTGGCCGAGAGCAGATCGGGAATGCCGTCCTCCGTGAAATCATAGGCGGCGAAACCGGCGTGCTGGCCGAGAGCCAGAGTCGGCACGGTGACGCCGGCCGCGAACTGCCGGTTGCCGTTGCCCGCAAAGAAATAGGTCTGCGCGCTGCCGCCCGACCGGCAGAGCAGATCAGGGTGGCCGTCCTGGTTCACATCCAGCGTGACCAGGCCGTACGGATCGTTCGACACCGTTCCAGCCTGGATCGGCAGCTCGAAGGTGCCGTCCCCGCGGCCGTAGAGGACGTAAAGCGCGCCGGACGAGTAGAAGGAAACCGCCAGGTCCGGACAGCCGTCATGATCGAAGTCGGCAGACGCCAGACCGCGGCCATACCCGTTCACGACCGGCACGTTTTGCTGCGTGAACCGCCCTGCGCCGTCGCCCAACAGCAGGAAGACAGGGATGTTGTTTCCGTTTCCGGTCAGCGCGACGTCAAGGTGCCCGTCCAGGTTGAAGTCCGCAGCCGCGCAGCGCATCACATACGACGCATTGTAGCCGCTCACCAAGGCCGACCCGGCGCGCGAGAAACGGTTGCTGCCGTCGTTCTTGAAGAGCGTCGCGACCGCGTGCCGCGGCCCGGAAGGACGAAACGCGAGAATGTCGTCGAAACTGTCGTTGTCGAAATCGCCGACCGCAAGCCCGCGCGCGTAGCCGTTGCCCATCACGCTTTCGAACGGCTGCCAGATCTCAAAGGCCTGCATGTCGGTCTTCCAGCGCGCGAGTCGGAGTTCGCCGCTATCGTTGATGGCGACCGCAAAGGGCTCAAGCGCGCCCGCCACCGTCAACGACAAAGTGGTCGCCGTCGAATGGAGCGTCCAGAAACTGAATTGATTTGCGCCGCGGGCAAGCGGAAGGGTGACTTGCCAATTACCGTTTGGCGGGAGCGGAACGGTGCCCGTCGTGCCGGACACACGGTTGCTCCAGAACAGCGTTTCGGCCGGCCCGCTGGCCGTGCCTTCAACGGTCCACTGACGTGTCCCTTCGGGCAGCGTTTGATCCTGTGTCGCGAGGGTGATGACCGTCGGCGAGTAGGCCGTGTCAAGCCGGTATGCTGCCGACAACGCATCACCCGGCAGTTCCGCCTCCGCATCGTCCAGCGCACGGTCGTAAACCAATATCTCAACGATGTCGCCGCCCAGCTTCTCGCCCGACGCATAACCGGACGCTCCGAGGTGCAGGGTTCCTGGTGCGCCGGTCGCGTCTGCATACACGGTACGGTTCACGCCGTCCACCCAGAAGGTGCTTGCCGTCCCGGTGTTGCGGACGGTACAAACCGTATAGCGTCCGGTAACCGTCGTCAGGGACGCATCATCGACCCATCCGCCCGCATAGTGACGTTGTTTGCCTTGATAGGGTCCCAGCAGCCAGTTGCTGGAGCCTTGCAGCGCACGGCGGGCAGCGGTGCTCGGGTCTTGACTTGCATACACCAAGTACACCGTGTAAGGCGCCTGCACGTTCAGTCCGGATGCCATACCGTCATCG
>JAGOBZ010000292.1 GCA_017999015.1 Kiritimatiellia bacterium | reverse complement strand
TCGTGGCAGAAGGTCCCCAGCTCAAGCGACTCGCCGATGTTGGTGATCTGATAGTTCCAGATGGCGATGTCCGCCGTCAGCTCCTGAGGGTCGACTTCCCAGAGCGACCACGAGTGGGGCCAGAGCCCGTAACTCCACACGCCGCTGTCTGCGCCGGCGAAAAAGACGTTGCAGGCCACCGCCCGGCCCTCGCCGTCGACAGTCAGGTTTGCGAAAGCCGGCGCGATCTGGCTGGCGTAGTTCGGCTGCGCCTTCAAAATCGCGATCGCGTCGCGGATCAAGAGATTGCCTTGAACCCCGTTGTCCTTGCTGGTGTCGTCGTAATACGTTTTGGGATGCGTCATGCGGATGTAGGCGGTGACGATATTGGTGTAGGTCAGCAGGCCGTTGGAGACGTCCTGATAATATTTTTTCACCGACCCGTTGTTGCCGAACCCCGTGTAGGCGTCGCCGTTGCAGAAGTCCATGATCTGGGCCTGCGGCACCGTGGCAGGCTCATCGCTGAAGTCGATCAGCAGGCAGAGGCCGACCTTGGTGCCGGTGGTCGTGTAGGCCGGCGGCGCCATCGGCACGCGCCCGTCTTCCGCCGCGCGCGCTGCATCCTTGCGCTGTGCCCAACGATCGCGGAGGCGTACAGCCGTGTCCCAGCGCTCATACCGCGCCCGCGCCTCGGCACTCGCGCGCGCTGCGCTTTTGCGCAGGTGTTTGGCGAGGCCCAGCGCCGCCGGATCAGTCGTTCCCGCCTGCCAGGCAGTCGGGATCAGATCTGTCCCGTCGGCTGACAGCGCCGCGTAGTAGTAGGCTTTGGACTCGGGCGCATACACCACCGTGTATCCGTCCAGCGTCTCGAAGACGGCCTGGAACTCATCGCCCTTGCCCCAAAGCTCAATGGCCGTTCCGTTCGGCTGCGTGAAGGAAACCGTCCGCTCAAAAGGCGCCCCGGTCGCGATGATCACACATCCAAACAGTGAAATGGCCGCCAGGCCACATGTCCACATGCGTTTCATATTCCTCCTTCGGCTGGCTTACCTATCACTTGAACGTTGAGAGTTGACCGTTGAGCGTTGTCGTCCTCGTTCATTTCCGCTCCGGAGACGGTGGCCGCTCCCCTTCCGCATCGTTTGTCCCGTTATCGTCTTCCGCGGCGTCATCGGCCTGTGCGGGCAAGACGCGGACGGTCGCGGGCGTGTGGTTGGGGTAGGCGAACGTCAACGTCGCTTCCGGCTGTGCCAGCCAGGTTTTTACGGCTTGCGGGGTCAGCGACAACGCGACCAGCAGTCCGGACTTCGACTTGATGGGTTGCGGCGTCACGGTCATGCCTTCGAGCTTAGGCGTCCAGGTCAGCAGCGCGGGATCGGCCGACTCGATGTCGGTCCGCAGCAAGAAGCGATTCAGGGTCGGGCGGGTCGAGGCCCGCAGGTAGAGTTGGTCCGGCTTGACCGTCAGGCGCTGGCCGACCTTGGTATTGATCTTGAGCAGCAGCAAGTCATTGCGGCCCTCGATGCCTGTGATCGGCAGGAGGAGGCGTGTCTCGGCGTGGACGTTGGTCAGCGCCTGCAAGACGACCGTCAGGGTATAGGCGCCTGGCGGAACGGCGTTGGTGACCAGCGCGGCCGTTTGGCGCAGCGCGCCGTTGGTGGTGGCGAAGAGCGGCGCTTCAAGCCGCAGGCGCGGATTGGTCGGGGCCAGCACGAACGTGTTGGTCCAGCAGGCTGCGGCCAGGTCCGGCGCGCGCAAGACCAAGTCCTCCGCAGGCAGTCCTTCATACAGCGGAGTGACGGTGCCGGTCTGCTGCAGCAGGATGCGATTGCGGGCGGGACCGGACATCGTGACCCAGAGCGCCCTTTTGAAAAAGCCGTGGATGCCGGTCAGGTCTAGGGTCATCGTGATACGGGCGCTGCCCCTCGGCGGAACGGACAGGGTGTCTGCGGAAGACGTGATGCACGAACATGTGCGGCGCAGGCTGCTGATGGCGAGTGTCTGGGCCGTCCGGTTGGTCAGCACAAAAACGCTTTGCGGACGATCAAGAAGCGTGAGCCTGCCAAGGGAAACGACATTCGTCCCCACCAGCTCGAGGCCGGGAACAGCGTCTTTTGCCACGCTCCGCTGCGCCGACATGCGCCGCACCCGCACGCCGTCCTGCGGCTCTTCGGCGTTACCCGGACGGACGGCTGCAAGAACCCAAAGAATCATAACAAGAAAACGCTTCATACTTCTCCAGGCAGAAAAAACATTGCTTTCATCATACTGTAAACAGGCGCGGCGGCGCAACACGCCGAAGCATTGAAACGATGGAATTGCTGACGGTTATTGAACGGCGTAGAGATCCATCCAGAAGGAGCGCTTGATGCGCGAGGGCTTGAATGCCGGGTCATTTTCCGACAGCAGATAATATCCCAACCCTTCGGGCCACTCGTTAAAAAACGGGTCACGCACCTGAGTCATCACGCCGGCGAACGGGGCTTTCACCGTCCTGTGCATCAGCATCGCGCCGCTCTCGTAATCATAATACTGATTGAATTTACCCTTGTAGATGCCGGTCAGGGACGAGTAGCTCAACGTCGCAAGTGCGCTGTTTTCGCCCGTATAGACATAGGCGCCGTCAACTTTTACCGGCTTGACCCCTTTCTCGATCGCAAGGCGTGTCCCTGCCGAAGCCACCGCCACCCACTCCGGCAGCGCTTGCCGTTGCGGCGGCACCGCGCCGCCGGGCAGATAGTAGGCAACATCGTTAGATTGCGCATTCAGCCGGTAGAAGGCCGACAACGCCGCGCCTTTGCTGAAGTATCCGCCACACGGCATGAGCAGCGCCTCGAAACCGTCCGCTCCGCTGCCGGGCTTGTCCCAACGCACAAACCAGTCTTCCGCCCAGTCCGTATCCACAACACGCGTGTTCGGGCGGATCCAGAGCAGAGCGCCGACCCCCCCCCGCCGCATGTACAACGGCCGGAATAACGGCACGCACGCCATGCTGCCATAATCGCCGAACAATAACAGCGTTGACGCTTGCGACACCTTGGTCCCATCAGCCAGCACACCGGCGATCTTGACCTTGCCATTGAGACCGACGGTCATCGTCAGATACCCGCTGCCGAGCGGCATTTCGTTCGCCGCCCCGCGCGGCTGCGCACGCCAAGCAGGCAGCGCAACCGTGTAATACCCCTGCAAGCGCGCCAGATCAGTCTGCGCTTGACTGTCCGCGCGATCAGCGAACACATGATAGGCCGCATCGATCCAAATCGTTTCGCCGCCTAAAGAACCACCCGACAGACGGCCGATCGCTGTGATCCAGTTGGCATAAAGCTCAAGGACCTCCCCTCTTAAGCTTTCCATGCGGACATAGTAATGGCCGTCTTCCGTCACGCCCCGCCAGCCCGTCCCTTTAAAGCTCAGCGTCTGCCGCTGCATCGCAACCTTAGCCGTGATCCGTCCCTGCTTGGTCACATTCAACGAGAAGGTTCCGCACACATCCGGCACAAGGCCCGTTCCCGCAAACTGTTTGTCTCGTGAAGCCATGCCATGGTACACGCCGTAAGGCGCGTTGAGTGCCGGCTGTGGCGTCCCGCCCTGGCCGGAGAGCCAGCTCTTAATCGCCTTATACGTGACATCAAAGCGCCCGAACACGTCGATCCCGCCGCCCGTCTCGCACGATGAATTGCCGCCCACAAGCTGTCCGATCAACTTCCCCGCCGCGTCGAAAAGCGGTGCGCCACTGCTGCCCGGCTCCGTCACGCCGTCCGTAAAGCGTACAGACCAGAAATCCGGATCGCTTTCATCCAGCTTGCCGAAACTGATCCGTTTGAAAGCCCCGTCCGGGTGATGGATGCAGGACAGCACTTCGGTGCGTGACGGCGTACTCGATGACCAGCCGACATAGGTGGCGCCATCCGGTGACGGTGCGCGCAGCCGCAGCAGTGCGAAATCATTGCCCGTCTCGTAGGTCTGGCCCGCGAGATAATCGGCACCGCCCTCCGTGACCGTCACAGCGGCCGGTGACGGGGGTGCGCCGTTGCAGCTCGCCGTCTGGAAAAACCAGTAGAACTCGGCATCGCCGGCTTCACTCTGGTTGGCGACGCAGTGCGTCCCTGTCAGAAAAAAGTCGACCCACGTACTCTCGTCCAGATCGTTCAGCAGGCACCCCGTGCAATAGAGATAATCCTGCGCATAGAAGACCCCGATGCCCGCGATGCCTCTGGAGGTTTCGGCCCACTTCGGATAACAACTCACATCGTTATGGCAGCCGCCCTCCTTCAGCGTCATCATGCCTGGCGCCCGATAAAGGTGAACCGCTTCCCCGACCGAGAAGGAGACGCGCGAGGGGTCGCTCGTCTGCGGCACCCAACACTCTACCGTCACCGTCTGCGTAAAAAGCGCACCGGACCAGAACGCCTTGCGCCCCCTCAGGTTGGCGCTGTCATAAGGCCCGCGCACAGCCGTCGGGTCTTCGGTATCGAACACCCTGATTTCACAGCCGGCCGGCAATTCAACATCCTCGAAATGGATGCGTATCCCC
>JAGOBZ010000291.1 GCA_017999015.1 Kiritimatiellia bacterium | reverse complement strand
CGCTGACCGGCACCTACCGCTGCGACGTGACGGAGACCGGCGAGAGCGACCACGTGACCTTCGCGGGCTCGGTCGGTCTCTCCGGCCTCACGCTGGAGATTGTCGACCCTGAGTCGCTCAGCCGCTCCAAGGTCTACACGATCGCCACGATCACCGGGGCGCGCACCGGCGGCTTCATGCCCGACAGCCGACTCGACAGCCGCTGGCGGCTCTCGTATGCCGCCGACGGCACGGTCAAGCTGCTGTTCGTGGACGGGACCTTCATGTTCCTGAAGTAGCCGGCGACCGCTGCTTCCGGTACTGACTCATCGTCAAGCCCGTTTTCTGCTTGAAAACGCGCTTGACGTGGTTTTCAGACTGATAACCGCACTGCCAGGTGATGGTGCCGATCGGCAGGGTCGTTTCACTCAAAAACGTTTTCAGGCGCGTCAGCCGGACCTCCTGGATCTCGTCCAGGATCGAGTGTCCCACATGCCTGCGGAAAAGCATCTCCGCCAGTCGGCGCGAGACGCCCATGTGCCGCGCGATATCGGTCACCGTAATCGCGGTGCCCGCGTTGAGGCGAATGAATTCAAGGCCGCGCAGATAGCGCCGGTCCACGGCATGGGCGAAGCGGCTCGACTCCCTCAACACCACCTGTTTGACGCCATAGCAGATGTTGCAGACGCCGCGCGCCTTGCCGCGCATCAGCTCTTCCAGCAGGCGGGCGGCTTCGTATCCGCCGGCCTCGAAGTCCGGCTGCACGCTGGACAGCGTCGGCATCGTGTTCTCGCAGATCATCTCGTCGTTGTCGACGCCCAGCAGCGCGACCTCTCCCGGCACGTTGAGCCCGTTGCCGTGACACGTCTCAAGAATCTGACGCGCCCGCGCGTCATGCGCCGCAAGAATGGCGACCGGCTTGGGCAGCTCGTGCAGCCAGCGCGCGAGATGCTTCTGGTCCAGCGCCCAGTCTTTGCGCGCGCGATCATTCGGACAGCGATAGTGCGCGCAGGGCAAACCCTCCGCGGCCAGCCGCATCGCGAAGCCCTGCCCGCGCAACGCCGACCAGTCCCAGTCATACACATCCGGCACATACGCGAAGTGGCCAAACCCCTTGCCCAGGAATGCCTCGGCGGCGGCCCGTCCGACGCCTTCGGAATCACTCGTCACGAACGACGTATTCGCAAGGCGGTCCGTGTAGAGCGCCGGCGAATCCATCACCACGGTCGGGATGCGGGCGCGCGACACGAAGCGCAGCGCCTCGGGCATCCGCGCCACGATCGCGCCGGTCACGCCCCACGCCTTCAGGTTCACAAGCTGCTGCGCCCCCACGCCGTTTTCGACCAGATGGATGTTCCACGGCGTATGAAGCCGCATGTAGCGCAGCACGCCCTGAAACTTGTCGCGCCCCGCCTTCTCGTTCGTGGCCAGGAAGAGCGCCACGTTCGGCGTTTTCTGAAACACACCTTCCATGGTGGATTATGTTACGGTTTTTTTCTGCCGTTGCAAACCCGCTTGCGCAAAATGCGAGATTCTTATTGCGGAAACCGATGTGTGCCGTTCTCGCTTCTTTGGTATCCTGCAATCAACTCGAACAGCTTGTTCCACTCTTCAACCGGGAGATGACCATGATGACACTTCGCAGACGTTCGTTCCTTGCCGGGGCTGGGGCTCTGGCAACCGCGCCAGCCGCTGTCTTCGGACAAGCGCCGCGCATCTTCAAATTCGCGGTGGTCGGCTGCGGCGGCCGCGGTTCCGGGGCCGTCAAGAACATCCAGGATGCGGCGGAACGGCTCGGCCACAAGGCGGTGCTGGTGGCGGCGGCTGACTTCTTCCAGGAAAAGGCCGCCGCAGTCTGCAAGGCCAACGGGTGCGACGAGAAGTACGCGTTCGGCGGTGCCGGCGGGTACAAGAAGGTCTTGGAGTCAGACGCCGAGATCGTACTGCTGGCAACGCCGCCGATCTTTCGTCCGCTACACCTTGAGGCGTGCGTCAAGGCGGGCAAGCACATCTTCGCCGAAAAGCCGATCGCCACAGACGCGGCGGGCCTGCGCCACTTCCTCAAAGGTGTCGCGGAGGCCAAGGCCAAGAACCTCTCGATCCTGTCCGGCACGCTGCACCGCCACTCCAACCGCTTCCTCCGGCAGATCGGGCCCGTGCAGAACGGTGCGATCGGACGGATCCTGGCGGGACAGGTGTACCGCTGCCAGGGCGGCATCTGGGTCCGGCCGCGCCGCGAGAAGGAGTCGAACGCCGCCTACCTCTGCAACAACTGGTACCACTTCTGGGAGATGTCCGGCGACCAGATCACGGAGCAGGCGATCCACGAGATCGACCTCGCGAACTGGTTCATCGGGCGCTTCCCGAAGACCGCGATGGCCATCGGCGCGCGCCACCGCCGCCCGGCCGGCATCGGCGACATCTACGACTGCATGGCGATCGACTACGACTACGACGATTCCGTGCATGTGCAGACGATCGGGCGCCACATCTCCGGCTGCTCGGACCGCGTCGGCACGCTGTTGGTCGGTTCCGAGGGCGAGGTAGCCTGCGGCGGCAAGATCACGCGCTTTGACGGCAAAGAGGTGCAATACGACGAAGAGCGGATCAAGGGCCGCCACGAGAACGGACTGATCATGGAGCACTGCGATTTTCTCCGCGGCCTGCTCGACGGCAAACTGATCAACGAGGGCGAGCAGGTGGCGATGTCGACGGCCACGACCATCATGGGCACCTTCTCTGCCTATTCGGGCCGGACGGTGCGCCTGTCGGACCTGCTCACCAACACGGAGTCGGAGTTCTACAATATGAACGCCGGGTTCACGGCCGCGGATTTCGAGCGCACGGACGACATCCCGATGCCCGCCGAAGGCGTGGGGGCGGTGCCGGGTAAAGCGTGAGGCGCTGCGACGAAGAAACGAAAGGGAGGCAAATGAACAGGCGTGACTTTCTGAAGGCCGCCGTAGCGGCGGGGATCGTTGCGGGGCTGCCTTCGGCATCGCATGCGGCGGCAGGCTCTGCGTACAAAACGAAGTTGGAGAAGGCACTGATCGCGCAGGTGGCGGACGACGCGACCTGCGAGCGGATCGTAAAGGCCGGGTTCTCTGGAGTGGAGCTCACTAAAAAAGGCGTCACGGTCAAACAAGCCATTGAAGGCCGGCGTACCGCTGAAAAGCACGGGCTGCGCATCCATTCGCTGATGAGCGGCGGGGCTGATTTCAACAACCCCGATCCCGATGCGCGTCAGCGCTCCCTCGACGTGATGACCGAGCGCATACAGGTCGCCGCCGCATACGGCGCGAGCACCATGCTGCTGGTGCCGTGCCGCGTGAACGGACAAATGCCCGCGCCGACGCAGTTCAGCATCGACTATGATCCGCAGACGCTGCATGTCCGCACCGTGGCGAAGGGCGACAACGCGCCGTTTTCCGCCTATATCGACGCACAGAACCGGTCCACCGACCTGACGCGGGAATTCGTGGAAAAACTGATTCCGGTCGCTGCGCGGGAGGGCGTGATCATTGCGCTCGAAAATGTGTGGAACAACCTCTGGGTGGCGCCGGAATTCGCCGCCGCGCTCGTGAAGTCTTTTGACTCGCCCTGGATCAGGGCGTATGTCGACCTCGGCAACCATGTCCGGTACACCGCGCCCGAACGCTGGCTGCGGACGATGGGCCCTCTGACCGTGAAGCTGCACATCAAAGACTTCCGAATCGACCGCAGCATGAAGAATGACGGCGAATTTGTCGCGCTGGGGCGGGGAAGCGTGGACTGGAAATCTGTGCGGCATGTCATCGACGAGGTTCGATACAACGGCTGGGTGACGATCGAGGAAAACGGTTACTCAGACGCCGAATACAGCGCGATCATGGACCGGTTTTTCGCAGGCCAGGCGTTGACGGGAGGATCGCCGTCATGATGCGTGTCGGAATCATCGGATTCGGCTTCATGGGCCGCATGCACCATCGTTGCTGGCGAGCCCTGCCGGACGTGCGGATCGTGGCGTTGTGCGACCCCGATGCGGCGGCCCTGCAGAGCGGCGGCGGGCCGCGCGGCAACATCGCAGGCGCGTCCGAGGTTGTGGATCTCTCCGGCGTCGCGCTCTACACGGATCCCGCCGAACTGTTCGCGCGCGAACGCCTCGACGCGGTGTCGATCACCGTGCCCACCCACCTGCATGCGGACGTGTCGGTCCGCGCGCTGGAGGCCGGCGCGCACGTGCTCTGCGAAAAGCCGATGGCGCTCTCCTGCGCAGAGGGCCGGCGCATGCTGGACGCCGCCGCGCGTGCGGGCCGGCACCTGCAGATCGGCCACTGCATCCGTTTCTGGCCGGAGTACGTCAAAGCCCGGGAGATCGTGACGGACGGCGCATTCGGGCGCGTGATCTCGGCGGCATTCAGACGATTTTCCGCCACAGCGCGCACCCGGCGCGGCTGCTGGTTTGAAGACGCGTCGCAGAGCGGCGGCATGCTCTTCGATCTGCACAGCCATGACACGGACTTCGTGCAGCATCTCTTCGGCCTGCCGGAATCGGTCAGCAGCCATGGCGAC
>JAGOBZ010000290.1 GCA_017999015.1 Kiritimatiellia bacterium | reverse complement strand
GACGTATCAGGAGCGCATGACGACCCTGACGGCGTTCGCGCAGCAGGCGGACTCGCTGGCGTGGAGGAAGCGTTTTTTTAGGAAACCGGCGCCAAACGTCGGGCTCGAACCGGAACATCCGTGGCGGGAGCTGGAACAACAACGCCAACAACGCGCGTTGCGGCAACAGCAACTGGAACAACCCGGACAACGCCAACAACAACAACGGGTTCCGTGCCGTCTGCCGTTAAGCACCGCAGAAACGCTGGAGGAGTGCATGGGGTCCCCGCCGGTTTCCTGTTTCCGGGGACGGAACAAAGAAAGGATGGCGGCCTGACGCTGGTAGCGGACGCGAAGGCTTCAGGTCGCCTTTATTGAACAATGGCACAGTATCGGACATTTTTCGTCCCGCTGGGGGACGGCGGCGAGGCGCAGGAGGCGCTGAACGCCTTCCTGCGCTCAAAGCGCGTGCTGGGCGTGGAGCGGGTCTTCGCGCGGACGGGCTGGGCCTTCTGCGTGGAGTGGCTGGAGGGCGGGCGGGACACGGCAAGGAATCCGCCGAAGGTGGACTACCGCGAGGCGCTGAGCCCTGCGGACTTCGAGGTCTTTTCGCGGCTCAGGCGGAAACGCAAGGAATTGGCCGAGAGCGACGGCGTGCAGGTCTACACGGTGATGACGAACGAGCAGTTGGCGGAGATGGTGCGGCTGCGGGCGGCCGCGCCGGGAACGGGTTTTGGGGAGAGTGCGAGGGAATCGAATGAATCGAGTGAATCGAGATAATCGACAGAATCGAATCGGTCGAATCTTTCGATTCCCTCGATTCTCTCGAAAAGAAAGGAGCGCGACATGAGCATGTTCGGCGGCACCGGCGGGTACTTCCGGCTGGATTCGTGGATTCTGGCCAACATCGTGCAGCTCGGGACGCAGCGGTTCTGCCGGCGGTTCCTGAACCGCACGAACGACCCGTGCGGAAGGCAATACGACCAGATGACGCAGGCCGCGCGCTCGGGCTGCGCCAACATCGCCGAGGGTTCGGCGCGGCGGGCGACTTCCAAAGAAACGGAGATGCGCCTCACCGACGTGGCGCGTGCGAGCCTGGCGGAACTGGCGGGCGACTATCTGAACTGGCTCATGCAGCAGGAAAAAACGCCGTGGGGCAAGGAGACGCCCGGGGCGCGGGCGGTGTATGCGGTGCGGCTGGACGCGCCCGCTTACGGCGAGGACGTGGTGCACGATGCCTGTGCGCACATCTTGGCGCAGAAAAAGAAGTTCGCGGAGTGGCTGGACGCCGACAGCGACGAGACGATGGCCAACGCGCTGCTGATCCTGATCGCACGGGTGATCCACATGCTCAACCGCCAGATGGAGTCGCAGGGCGAGACGTTCAAGGAGGAGGGCGGGTTCCGGGAGAAGCTGACCGGCATCCGGCTGGAGGCGCGGGCGCAGCAGCAGCAGGGCGCGCCGGTCTGTCCCGAGTGCGGCAAGCCGATGGCGCGGCGAACGGCCAAAAGCGGCAAGAACGCGGGCCGGGAATTCTGGGGCTGCACGGGGTATCCGGAGTGCAAGGGCGTGCGGGAAATGGAGGGCGCGAAATGAGAGAGTTTTTGGTTTTTTCGAGGGAATCGAGGGAATCGAAAAAATCGATAGAATCGATTCGGTCGAATCATTCGATTCCGTCGATTCTATCGAGAGCCGGCATCGTGACCGCCGCGCTGCTCGTTGCCGTCATGGCGCAGGCCGGCTCCGATTCTAGCCAGTCCGCGGCCTTCCGCGTGGACACGCGGCCAGCGGCGAACGTGCGGGTCACGGGCGTGTCGAGCCGCTGGTGCGACGGGCCGTACGGCGGGGCGGGGCGGCATGTGTATTTTCTGGCGGGCGTGGCGTTGCCGGTGGCGTTCACGGCGCAGGTGGAGTGGGGCGGCGCGACGCCCGCGCGGCTGGAGTTCAACGGGGTCAACAACGGGCTGGGCTACGCGAAGACGCTCGATGTCGGTGCGCTCGGCGCGGGCGGCAAGCTGGAGGTGGTGGCCGTGGCGGCGGACGGCACGCGCTCGACCGCGTTCCGGGCGAACTTCGACGTGGCGCCGCTGCCAGCGTTTGTTAACAGCCAAGCGTTCTATCCACCGTTGTCGTATGCCAGTGCGTTAACGTATTCTACGCAGCCGTTCTACATGAAGATTTTCGAAGGAGCCGGAGGAACCATACAAGGCGTTCCTTTGCCGGACGGTGCGATGGATATAAGCCCAAACTTTAATGCTGAAGCTGTTTTTGAAGGGGGCAGCGGGGTGCTTTCGATTAAAGTTGTAGCGGGTGCGAGTGATGGCGTCAAGCTGAAGGGAACGCAAAGCAGAAGACCCGACGGCAAGTTTGGCAAGGCGGCGAGTGTCGATTTCGGTCTGAATGTAGAGGGCGAGGTTGTGGCGGTCTGGCGGCAGAGCGCGAACGCGTGGGCGGTGAACTCGGGATACCTCGGAGTCGACGTGTCGGGTAGCTACTCGACCGCGCCGTATTATGTGTACGCGCCCCCGCCGATCTATCTACGTGCGGATATCAGTGCGCAACTGGCTATGGGTGTGCGTATTCAGGATTTAGGCGACGAACAGGGGTGGACACCGGCATTTGTCGTTTCCAGCGAGGGATTCCCGGACGTTAAGGGTGTGCTCGGGTGCGGTGTCGGGAAGGTGCTGGCGTTGGAAGGGTATGTCGGCGTCTCTGGCAAATTTGAGTTTCAGAGTCCGCCGACGGTCTGCACCAAACTGGGTGTGGCGGGCCGCATCGGAGCGCAAATCGTGGTGATCGGCTTCGCGACCGCGCCGATCGACATCTGGTCGGGCGAATATTGGATCATCGGCGGGACGAACCCGCAGGGCCTGGCGTCGCCGTTCGCGCTCGCGCCGGAGGCGGCGGCGCTGAGCCTGACCGCCCTCGACACGCGGTCGTTCCGTCAGTTGGGGCGCGACTATCTGAACACGCGCGGCGCGTTGGCGTTGGCCCGGCCCGCCGCACGGATTCTGGCCGCTACGGGCGGCACGGAGACGACGCTGGTCGCAGACGGGTATCCGTATCCCGAGCCGGCGGTGGTCGCGGCGGGAACGACGAACCATGTTCTGTACGTGCGCGACAATGCGGGGCGGCTGGCCGAGAACCGCACCGAGCTGGTGGAAGTACGCAACGGCGGCGGGGGCTGGTCGGCCGCCGCGCCGGTGTGGGACGACGGCACGGGCGATTTCGCGCCGCAGGCGGCCGCGCTGCCGGACGGCACGCTGCTGGCCGTGTGGGCGAACGGCCGCGCCGCCCTGACCAACGGCGCGGCGCTGGACGAAGCGCTGGCCGGACTGGAGATCGCGGCGGGCGAGCGCGATCCCGTGACGGGCGTCTGGGCCTGCCGGAATCTGACGGCGAACAGCTATCTGGACCACAGCCCTGCCCTGTCGGCGGCGGTGGACGGGAGCGCGATGGCCGCGTGGATCCGCAACCGCAATCAGAACCCCACGGGCACGCCGGACGAACCCAACCGTATTCTCTTCTCGCAACGGCAGGGCGATGCGTGGTCGGAGGAGGACTATGTGGCGGTGAATCTGGGGACGATCACCTATCTCGATCTGGCCTACAACGGTGCGCAGGCCACGCTGGTCTTTTCCATGGACGGGGACGGCGACCTCGCGACGCAGGGCGATCAGGAACTGTACGGCTGCGCGTTCAACGGCAGCCAGTGGGGGCCGTGCGTGCGGCTGACGAGCGACGGTGTACAGGACACCCGGCCGTATGTGCGGTATCGGCCCGACGGTTCGCTGCTGGTGGTGTGGTACCGGGACGGCAAGATCGTGTCAGCCAAGGGGCTGGCTCTGGCGGACCAGGCGGTGGCGGGCGAGGTCGGGATCGGCAGCGCGGCTCAGGATTTCAAGCTGATGACCGGGCCGGACGGACAGTTGGCGGTGGTGTGGCAGGACGCGGGCATCGAGGGCGTGGCCGCCTCTGACCCGCACATCTTGAACTATGATCCGGCGCAAGGGGTGTGGAGCCGGGGCGTGCGGCTGCTGGAGGACCCGTCGCTGGAGCGCGGCTTCAGCGGCGCGTTCGGCGCGGACGGGCGGCTGCGCCTGGCCTACACCAAGGTGGCGGTGGAGGAGGACACGAACGGCGTGCCGGTCTTCGGGGCGGCGGACCTGTGCGTGCTGGATCATCCGGTGGGCTCTGATCCGGCGATCGGCATATACGGCATCGCGCTCTCGACGAACGCGGTTGATTTCGGCGGGGTTGTGCAGGTTCATGTGACTGTCGAAAACCGCGGCGACCTTCAGGTGACGAATCTGGCGGTGTGCGTGTATGCGGGCGACCCGGCGGCAGGTGGCGCACTGCTCGGGGAGACGCAGCGCGTGGCGCAGGTTTTGGGCGGAACCTCCGAGGTGGTGACGGTGGCGTGGACGATCCCCGAGGCGGTCAGCAACGTGGTGCTCTACGCGGTGGCCGATCCCGGTTTGGAGACCGACGACCGCAACCGGGCGAACAACACGGCGACGCTGGCGGCGCTGATGCCCGACCTGTCGGTGGATGGCGCTTCAG
>JAGOBZ010000289.1 GCA_017999015.1 Kiritimatiellia bacterium | reverse complement strand
CTGGGGCGCTGGTGCCCACCGCGCAGCCCTTGACGGCGCTGACGTGGCAGGGGTCGCCCGCGGTGCCCGAGGCGCCGGCCTACGACGAACCCCTGGCCCCCGCGCCATCGCGCACGCTGATCGAGCGTGGGGAACCGTGGATCGATGCTCTGGACGCCATCCCGAACGGCCGGGGCGACGGGGACGGGCAAGACACGTCCCTGGGGTACGACGACTGGCGCAACGTGGTTTTTGCCGTGCACTGGGAGACGCGCGGCAGCGGCGAGGGCCTGGAGCTGGTCCGCGAGTGGTCCTCGCGGTCGCCGAAGTTCGACCCTGAGTTCTTGGAAGACAGGGTCTGGCAGTACATCCGCCACGACCGTAGCGACCCCATCACCGGGGCGACGATCCGGCACATCGCGCGGCGGCACGGCTGGCAGCCTGAGCCCAGCATCGATGCGTTCCCTGTCCTGGAGATGAGCCAGGAGGATGCAAGGCCGGCGGCTCTGGCGCCGGTGGTCCTGGACCCGGAGATCAGCGCCGTCACCGAGTGCTCGGACTTGGCCAACGCGGGCCGCGTGATCCGCGCCAACCCGGGCAAGATGCTGACGCTCGGGGAACAGTGGTACGTGTGGGACGGACGCAGGTACGCCCCGGATGCATCCGGCGCGCTGCGCGAGATGTGCGGCCTGTCGCGGCTGGTGGCCGCTGACGCAGCGGATGCCGAAGCCACCGCGCGGCGATTGCTGCTGGACACGATCGAGGACGGCGCCGACTTGCCCAAGTCGCGCGAGCTGGCCAAGAAGAAAGACCCCCAGATTGAACCCGCCGTGCGTGCTGTGGCCGCGGCGGAACACCTGCGGGCGTGGGTGCAGGCATCGGAGATGCGCCAGCGCATCGAAGCCGCGCTGAAGCTGGCCGGCGCCCAGCTCGCCGTGCCCGCGGACACCGTGGACGCCGACCCCTGGCTGGCGTGCTGCCTCAACGGCACGCTGGACCTGCGCACGGGCGAGCTGCGCGAGCACCGCCGCGATGACCGGATCACCCAGATGATCCCCCTCGAATACGATCCCGTGGCCGAAGAGCACGCAGGGGCGTGGGAGGATGTGCTGTTGCAGATCTGCTGCGGCGACCGTGAGCTGATGGGATTCCTTCAACGCTGGTACGGGTACTGTCTGACTGGCCATGTGCGAGAGCAGGTGTTCGTGATCCACTTCGGCGGGGGCAGCAACGGCAAGTCCTTGCTGTTGGACCTGATGCAGGCCACCAGCGGCGATTACGCGGTGGGCGCCCCGCCGGGGCTGGTCGCCAGCACGCGCGGCGACACGATGAAGGACACCGAGCTGGCTGTCCTGCGCGGGCGGCGGATGGTCACGGCGCACGAGAGCCGGGCCGGCGCCGAGCTGCGCGAGGACCTGGTCAAACTGGCGACCGGGGACGATGTCATCACCGCACGGCACCTGTACGGGCAGCATTTCGACTTCCACCCGACCCACAAGCTGCAGTTGCTGACGAACCACCGCCCAGTGGTGAGGACGCAGGATTACGGCACCTGGCGCCGCATCGTGCTGGTGGGCTACGGGGCGAAGTTCGGCACGCCTGAAGAAGTGGCGCGAGGCGAGGCCACGGCCGTGGCTGACCGGATGCTGGCCGACAAGCTGCGCCGCCCGGAGATGCTGCGCGCGGTGCTGGCGTGGCGCGTGCGCGGCGCGATCGAATGGGCGCGCAACGGGCTGCAGGTGCCGGCGTCGGTGCGGCTGGCGTCAGAAGAGTACCAATCCGAGCAGGACCGCACGAAGATGTTCGTGTCCGAGTGCTGCGAGGCGGGCGACGACTTCCACGTCTACCTGTCCGGCGGTCCCGAGCTGACCACCCTCTACTCGGAATACTCGTCCTGGGCCCGGGACGCGGGCGCCCATGCGATCAGCCGGCAGCGCATGCAACAGGAGTTGCGGCGCTTGGGGTTCACCGTGGAGCAGCAGGGCCGGGCGGTGATCGTTACCGGCCTGCGAATGAAAAACGCCCCGTGAGGGGCGTTTCAGAGCTTGGTCAGTCTTTTTTGTCGGGCGCTATCACGTTCAGCAGAGCCGCAGGAAATCAATATCAGGGATGATTTCCTGCGGCTTGAACGTGCGTCGGAAATGGTAGACATTCACCGGCACAAGGTCGCCGCTTTGGCGTGCCTCAGTTGCCAGCCGCCGAATGAGGCCTTTGGCGCGGCGGGTAATGCGGTAGGGCATGGGATCAGAGCTTGGACGGTCTGTATATCTCTCAGTTAGCCGGCAGCGTCACGCGGGGCATTGAAAGCCTCGGCGCCGTTGTCGGCATCTGCATGCCATCGCTGAAATGTGTTCAGCTTTTCGCAGGCGCGGTGCGCGATGGCATGTATGTTCAGACCCATGGTGAGCGTCACAAAGTCAATCGCGCCCATCACGTCGCCCATCTCGTCCTCCATGCGCTTTTTCAGCGAGCCGGCGCCGTCCGGGTGCTCGTCGGTGTGGAAATAGGCCAGCTTCTTGGCGGCCACCTGGGACAGCTCGCCCAGTTCCTCCAGCAGCTTTGCAAGTCCGTCTGCAGTCATTGGCACAGTGGTTTCTCCTTTCGCTCCGGCACCAGCCGGCTAACAAGTCAATCGAGCGGGACTCAGCCCTGCGCTTGTTCGGACGGCCCTGACGGACCGCCGCACAGCTCTGCGTTCGGCGTCATCCATGGCGCATCAGCCGGCCCGGTCTTTTCCGGCCTCTCAAATATCTCTGGCCGCCAGTGCGTGATGCTGTCCGCGTGCCACGTCACCATTTCCCACCCTTGGCAATTCGCCTGCTTCCAGCCGCCGCTGTAATGGCTGTCTTTAACAATTTGCGCTATCTGGCCGTGATTCATGCGCACTGTCACTTCCTGCCCCTCTTCGGGCAGGCGGTCTTTTGTTGCAATCCATCCGTTCATTTGTTTTCCTCCTGGCGGCGTGCCGCCGAACTAGTTCATCGAGATGGACGCCAAAAAGCTACGCTTTTTGTCGCCCCTCATGGCCGGCGTTCGGCCTTCGTAGTCGTCGGGCAGGTTGTCGCTGCCCTGGCTGTGCTGCGGGGCCTTGCGGTACTGGTAGCAGGGCGGGTGCGCTACCACTGGCAGCGGCCCGGTGTAGCGTCGTGCGTCCCGCGCCTCTGGCCAAGCATCAACGTCCGGCAACCCCGCGTAGCATCCGTCCGGCTGCACAAACAGTGCGGCCAGGCGCATAACACGGCGGGCAACAAGGACGCCTGCCGGCGATAAAGCTGCCGTCATGCGCCTGTTACCTCAGCGTTATGCGCCGTCCAGCGCACGCATCAGCCGCGAAACAATCGCCGTCACCTTCGCATGGAACAGCGCGTCATTTCTGTATCGCTCAATCCATCCGTCCTGCAATTCCATCATCTGCGCGTGGCTGCATGTCGATAAATCAATCTTGTCGGCGTGTTCAAAGTAGTGCATCGCGCTTGCGACAACATCTGTAAAATCGTCGCTAATTCGCCTTTTGTCACGCATAACACGGCATTCAACCGGACCTTGCGCCAGCGGCGTTTCGTGGTTCATTTAGAGTCCTCTCTCGGCGCAAGGCCGTTTAATTTTGCGTTAGGCCACTTGCAGCGCGGCCAGAGCCTTCGGCACCTCGTCCTTCTCCACCGTCTTCTTGAAGCCCACGTTGCCGGCCGTGTGGAACACCACCACGCCCTCGGGCTTCATGAAGCCGGGCGCGGCCACGCTGCCGGTAACCCGCAGGCTTTCAATGCACCGATCAACTGCCGCCGTGTCAAACGGGCCTTGGTACAGCACCGGCACCAGCCCGCAGCAGGGCGGCAGCACGTCTTGCGTGCGCGTCACTCGCGGGTCGGCTGTCGGGTAGGTCTTCGGCGCGGTGCCGTGCAGCGCCCACCGCTGCACGTTGAACAAGCTGAACCGTTTTTCGCTCAAGCCGTACCGGCGCTGAATGCCAGCACCCCACCACTCGCCAAAGTGGCGGCCAGGCCCTAGCGTCAGCAGTTCATCGCGGTGCGCTTCCACCCATGCGGCAAACCCGAAGTTGTCGTCAGCCGGGGTAATCCAGCGCGTGCGGCTGCCAGCCAGCAGGGTGCCGTCTTCGGCAATGAATACCTGCGCGTTCGTGCCGTCGATCTTCTCGGTCACGATCACTTCGCGGGTCAGCCGCGCCATCTTCGGGAAGTCTTGAAATTCCATGTCAGTCGTCCTTTCGTTTGTCAACCAGTGGCCTAACACTTCGTTCTGACCTGTCCGCACGTTGTAAAACACAATGTGGCGGCTGCTAGTGCTTTTTTACCACACCCCGTAATGCGTCGCCAGGAATCGGCGGCTGGAGGTCGTGCCGCCGGTGTGCGACACGGTGAAGAAGGTGGACCGCAGGACCGTCACCATGCCGTGCGGGCCCATCCATTGAGTCCCGGCGGGTACGGCCCGGGGGATGCGCCAGCGGGGCGCTACGGCCAACGCCAGGCAGCCGGAGGGGTTGGCGAGGGGGATCACGGCTTGCGCTCCAGTCGAGAGAACCACACGCCGCCATTGCGGTCGGTGCGGG
>JAGOBZ010000010.1:14094-22091 GCA_017999015.1 Kiritimatiellia bacterium | reverse complement strand
AGCAGGAAAAGCGTGAGCCGCCCCAGTATTTGGTTTCGTATATGGGGCGTGCAAATCCTGTGACAGGACAGTCGGTCAGATTTTTTTTGAATCGATCAAAAGGCATTGCAACAAACGGATTCATTTGCCTTTATCCGCGGCCCTTTCTGGTTGATTTGTTGAGCGGCCGTCCGGATCGTGAAACAGAACTTCTCGCCTGCTTGAATGCGGTTCCTCCCGGGCACGTTGACGTTGCGGGAAGGCAGTACGGCGGGGGGCTCAAGAAAATCGAACCTCGGGAATTGTCTGTAATGACGGTCGAAAAGCTTCCGAACTGGTTGTGCACGCCCGATCAACAACAGGAACTCTTCGATTGTGACAAAAGCTGATCACTCTCTGGCATGAATGTCAACCTTCAACGTGGTGCTTAACAATGAAACTAGACCCCACACAACTCGCCGATTGGGAAATCGCCGAGGCCGTTGAACCGAACCTGCGCCCGGCCGCCGACCTGGCCGCCGAGCTGGGCTTGCTCCCGGATGAGATCATCCCGTACGGACGCCTGCTCGCGAAAATCGACGCGACCGCCGTACACGCGCGCTTGGGCGACCCGCCGCGCCGCGCCAAATACATCGACGTCACCGCGATCACGCCGACGCCGCTGGGCGAGGGCAAAACCACCACCACGCTCGGCCTGGTGCAGGGCCTGGGCCGGCTCGGCCGGCGCGCGCTCGGCACCGTGCGCCAGCCCAGCGGCGGCCCGACCTTCAACATCAAGGGCTCGGCCGCCGGCGGCGGCCTCGCGCAGGTCGTGCCGCTCGCGCCGCTCTCGCTCGGCCTCACCGGCGACATCGACGCGATCACCAACGCCAACAACCTGGCGATGGTCGCGCTGACCGCGCGCATGCAGCACGAGCGCAATTACGACGACGCGCGTCTGGCGCAGAGCCGCCTCACCCGGCTTGACATCGACCCCGCCCGCGTGCAGATGCGCTGGGTCATGGATTTCTGCGCCCAGTCGCTGCGCAATATCGAGATCGGCCGCGGCGGCCGCATGGACGGCTTCCAGATGGCGTCCGGCTTCTCCATCACCGTGGCCTCTGAGGTCATGGCGATCCTGGCGATGGCCGCCGACCTCGCCGACCTGCGCGCGCGTCTCGGCCGCATCATCGTGGCGTACTCCACAGCCGGCCGGCCGGTCACCGCCGCCGACCTCGAGGTGGACGGCGCGATGGCCGCCTGGCTGACGCGCGCGGTCAATCCCACGCTGATGCAGACGCTCGAGGGCCAGCCGATGCTGGTACACGCCGGACCCTTTGCGAACATCGCCATCGGCCAGAGCTCCGTCATCGCCGACCGCCTGGCCTCCAAGCTTTGCGACTACCTGGTCACCGAGAGCGGCTTTGCTTCCGACATCGGCTACGAGAAGTTCTGGAACATCAAGTGCCGCTGTTCCGGTCTCAAGCCCGACGCGGTGGTGATCGTGGCCACCGTGCGCGCGCTCAAACTGCATGGCGGCGGCCCTGCGGTGCAGGCCGGACGGCCGCTCGATCCGGCCTACACCGGCGAGAACCTGGAGTTGCTGGAAAAGGGGTGCGACAATCTGCTGGCGCACATCGGCATCGTCAAGCGCTCCGGTATCCGTCCGGTGGTCTGCCTCAACAGCTTCTACACCGATACGCCCGCCGAACGCGAGCTGGTGCGACGTGTGGCGGAGGCCGCAGGGGCGCGTTTCGCGGTCTCCGACCACTGGCTGCGCGGCGGCGAAGGCGCGACCGAACTGGCCGAAGCCGTGGTGGAAGCGTGTGAGGAGCCCAGCCGCTTCGCTTTCCTTTCGGATCTCGACGAGCCGCTGTCGGACCGCATCGCGGCGATCACCGAGGAGGTTTACGGCGGCGACGGCGTGTCCTACTCCGCAGAAGCCCAGGCCAAGCTCGACGCGTTCGAGGCCGATCCGGCCGTTGCGTGCCTGCCGGTGTGCATGGCCAAGACGCAGTACAGTCTCTCGCATGATCCTGCCCTGACCGGACGCCCCCGCAACTGGACGCTGCCGGTGCGCGACCTGCTGCTCTATCAGGGCGCGGGTCTGGTGGTGCCGGTCACGGGCGACATCAAGCTCATGCCGGGCACGGCCTCGAATGCGGCGTTCCGCCGCATTGACATCGACACCGCCACCGGCAAGGTCAAAGGGCTGTTTTAAGCAGCGGGAAGGAGCGGCCGCCAAGATGCCGGAGGTGACGGATTCCGCGAAAGCCAAGCAGGCCATCCGAACGGCGATGCGCGAGAAGCGCCATGCCGTGAGCCCCGAGACGCGCCGCGCGGCTGGACGCGCCATCTGTGAACGGGTAACCGGATCGCCGGTCAACCTGCTGCTGCGCACATGGCGGACCTGCATCTATCTCAGCACGCGGCATGAGATCCCGACGCGCTACCTCGCACGAGAGATCTGGGCGGCCGGGCGCGAGGTGTGCGTGCCGGCTTGGAGCACCTCTGAAAAAGGGTATAAGCTGTACGCGATTGACCCTGCGACGCGTCTGGTCGCCGGCCACCACGGCATCCGCGAGCCGGCGGTCCGCGTGCCCGTGATGCCGTGGGACGTGCAGGCGTTCATCGTGCCGGGCTTGGCGTTTGACACGCGCGGCGGGCGCCTCGGTTATGGGGCCGGCTATTACGACGACATCCTCGGCCGCGCGTCGTCCACGGCGCTGAAGGTCGCGGTCTGCTACGATTGGCAGGTGCGCGAGGAGCCGCTGCCGCAAGACGCTCATGACATCGCGATGGACTGGATCGTGACGGACACGCGCGTCATCGACTGCGCGGCGAACCGAAGGCGAAGTTAGGATTTAGGGGTGGAGATTTATGCCAGCGGGGTCAGCCCTCCAACGACTTGACAGAGGCGCCGTTATCCGCACCTTGCCGTATCCCGCCGCCCCGTAGAAAACGCAGCTTGTACGTCCTATGCATCAAAGGAGTAATTGACAAACTGTCCTTTATGATGCCACAATTCTGTCATGGTTAAAGAAACACTCTTAGGAATCCTGAAGGCACAGACTCTGCCGCCGCCTGCGCCGCATGAGGTCGTGCGGGCGTTGATGCCCGATTTGACACCGGTGGCGGGCATGGCCATGGTGATGACAGGGGTGCGCCGTTGCGGGAAAAGTACCCTACAAGCGCAACTCGCACGGCAACTCGGCGCGGCCTTCTACTGCAATTTCGAGGACACGCGCCTATTCGAGTTCTCGGCGGCGGACTTTCCGCTCTGGCTCGGTCTGCTCGGCGAACTCGCGCCTTCGCCAATGCCCGTGTTCCTTGACGAGGTGCAGGAAGTCGAGGGTTGGCAACGGCTCGTGCGCACGCTGCTCGACCACGGTCGGCAGGTGTGCCTGACGGGGTCAAACGCCTCGCTTCTCGGTGCCGAACTTGGCAGAAAACTGACCGGGCGCCACCTGTCGCGCACCGTTTTTCCGTTTTGCTATTCGGAATATCTGACCTACACTCGGCAGAAACGCGGCATCGCATCGTTGGAACAGTTCCTCAACGATGGCGGGTTCCCCATGTATTTGCTCTCCCGCCGTGACGAGGTGCTGAGGGAGCTCGCCCGCGATGTTGTCCAGCGCGATGTCGTCTCGCGTCACGCCCTGCGCGAAGAGCGCCATGTCATGAACCTGCTTCTCTTTCTGCTCGCGAACACAGGCCTTCCGTTCTCTCTGCAAACGTTGTCGAAATCACTCGCCCTGCCGTCGGTGACGCGCACGTCGCAATATGCCGCTTTCCTGCAGGACGCCTATCTGCTTTTCACGGTTCCCAAATACAGCGCGTCGTTTAAGAAACGGGTCGTGGCCCCGCCGAAATACTACGCGATAGACAACGGGTTGCGCCGCGCAAACTCGCCGCAGACAACGCCGGATAATGGGCGTCGGCTCGAAAACGCCATCGCCTTGGAAATGCTCCGGCTCGGCATGAAGCCCTGCTATGCCGATGAGAGGGCGGCTTGGGAGTGCGACTTCGTCACGGGCGACACCGTTTGGCAGGCGTGCTGGCAATTGACCGATGAGAATCTGAAACGCGAAGCGCGCGGACTTCTCGCCGCTAAGGCGCTGTCACGGGCGAAAAGAATGGTCGTTCTGACCGCCCATAACCAACGCCAGACCCTCACCCGGGACGGCGAAAAGATCGAAGTCATCCCCGCATGGGAATGGTTGGGATAGAAGAACGTGTCCAGAAAAGTCGGCTTCAAAGGCTTCGCGACGCGTGATCTGCTCCATGCGTTTGAGCGTGCGCTGGACCTCCCGCCAGTTGGCGATCGCCTCGCTCATCGCGTCGAACTGCCCCTTAGAAAGGGCGATCGAAACGGTCTTGCCCTTTTCCTTGCGCGTCCACTGGTAGCACGGCCCGCCTGCCCCCGGCCCCCTGGAGGTTAGGCTGATCTCCGTGAACGTCGAGCGGTGCGGGTTCAGGACAAAGCAGATATGGCTGGCCACCACACTGCTCGCCCCCCGGCTCTACCCCGCGGAGCAACTGGCCGCCCTCTACCTGCGCAGGTGGCGCCTCGAAATCTGCTTCAGGGATATCAAGACGACAATGCACATGGAACGCCTGCGATGCCTCACCCCTGAGATGGCCCGCAAGGAACTGCTGGCGTTCCTGACGGCACACAACCTGATCAGGCTCATGGCGGCGAAAGCAGCCAGTCTGCACGGGGCGGACCCGGCGCGGATCAGTTTCAAAGGCGCGCTCGACGCGCTTTGCGTGTCCCTCGCATACGGAGCCTGCGCCGCCGTAAGAAAACACGCCAGCACGCTCGACGTCCTGCTCGAACTGATCGCGGAGGACATCGTGCCGCTGCGGCCGTACCGCGCGGAACCAAGGGCGGTGAAGCAGCGCACCCGTCAGGCGAAGGCGCTCTCCTTCTTGATCAGCGTCAGAATGCGCATGGTCTCGATCGCGCTGTCCAGCGGGATCGGGAAGGGCTTGTTCTCGCGGATCGCGTTGAAGACATGGTCCCAGATGAGCGTCATGCCGCAATCGGCCTTGGGCGCCACCGGGATCTGGGTTTCGACCCAGCGCAGCGTTTCGGGCGTGCCGAAACTGCCCAGCGGCGGGGTGCGCACACTGGAGCGCCGGCGCGGCAGCTTCTGCTTGCGGTCCAGATGGCGCAGCATGCCTTCGGCCGCGCCCGGAAAGAGCGTGAACTCGCCCTTGGTGCCGGTCACGATGAACTGCGGCACCGGGGTGATGCGCCCGCCCGAGATCTCCAGATCGACGGTCAGGCCGGCCATGTTGCGCAGGATCACGCGCATGAAGTCCTCGGCGTCGCCGACGGACGCCACGCGTTTGAAGTCCGACCACACCTTGACCGGCGGCGCGTGCAGCAGGTCGAGCGCCTGATCGAGGAAGGCCGGCCCCCAGGTGAGCGCCGTGCCGCCGCCGCAGCGTTTGACCGTCTGCCAGTCGTCGCGCCGCTCATACGCGCCGCGGCGGATTTTGATGTCGTAGATCTCGCCCAGCACGCCGGAATCGATGACTTCTTTGACCTGCAAAAAGGCCGGCTCGTAGCGGTAGTTGTGGCGCACCAACAGGCGGTTGCCGGCTTTGATCGCGGCTGCGCGCAAGACCATGGCCTGGTCGTAGTCGCAGCAGAACGGACGCTCGACATGGACCCACTTGCGGGTTTTCAAAGCCTGCAGGACGTGTGCGGCATGCTCGTCGGAGCGCGTGGCGAGGTCGACCAGCTCGACATCGGGATCGGCCAGCAGATCCTCATAACGGCGGTAGGCGCGGGCATCGGGCAGACTCTCCAAAGCCAGATCACGTCGCTCCTTGACCGGATCGCACACGGCGATGATTTTGAACAGCTCCGGAATCTGCGCCAACTCAGGGCAGTGCATCTCGAGTCCAGCCCGTCCCAAGCCAACGATGCCGATCCGGATCGGGGGCCGAGTCGTGCGAATCATGTAGCAATCTCCTTTATCTCGCTTCTGTCAACCGTGCGGTCGCTGAGCAACCGAACACTCGAACGAATAGTCTGAAAATAACAGGTTATGAGAGTCTCGTCAATATGCGCTTTTGTTTTCACCCTCGGATAAACTGTGCTATGCTCAACGGCAAAAAGAGGAGACTTACGCCATGATCCGTTTGGGCGTCAATATCGACCATGTGGCCACGCTGCGGCAGGCGCGGCGCACCGACTATCCGAGCCTGCCGGAGGCGGCGGCGCTCTGCGAAAGGGCGGGTGCGTACGGCATCACCATTCATCTGCGTGAAGACCGCCGCCACATCCAGGATGCGGATGTCTACGCGCTGCGCAAGACGCTCGCCACGCGTATGAATCTGGAGATGGCCAACCACCCTGACATCGTGGCAGTCGCGCTCGAGGTCAAGCCTGAGGAGGTCTGCATGGTGCCGGAACGGCGGCAGGAACTGACCACCGAAGGCGGGCTGGATGTCGCCGGGCAGCGCGACGCTTTGACTCCGGTTGTGGCGGCGCTGCGCGCGGCGGGCATCACGGTGAGCCTCTTCATCGATCCCGACGCACGGCAGGTCGAAGCAGCCGCCGCCATCGGCGCGCCGACGATCGAGCTGCACACCGGCGCCTATGCCGACCGCGCGGGCGCGGCGCGTGCGCAAGAGTTGGCACGTCTCACGGAAGCGGCGCAGCGCGCCCACGCACTCGGCTTGGTCGTCAACGCCGGCCACGGTTTGAGCCTCGAAAATGTCGATCCTGTCCTCGCGATCCCGCACCTCGACACTCTGAACATCGGGCACAGTATCGTCTGCCGCGCATTGTTTGTCGGCCTCGAGCAGGCCACGCGCGAGATGCTGGATAAATTGCAGCGGCAGCAGTAGTCGCAGTAGACGGTCCCGGCGTCCCCCGGGGAGCAGTGCACATGTCTTTGCAGCGCGGCACATACGGTGTTGAATTTGACGGACAGCAGAGTTCGCCGCTGCGGAAGCTGTGGCTGCCGGCGATCTTGGTGCTGGCGCTCGGCGTGCCCCTGCTGGTGTTGCGCGGCTGTAGCGGACGTTCAGACACGCAGGCGCTGGCAGACGAAGAGGCGCCGGGCCAGACCCGCTACCGTGTGCCTGAGGTCGAGACCCGGCGCGAACGTCCCTCGCTCTGGCGGCACTTCCTGAATTTCGGCCGGCGCGAGGAAACGTCGGCCGCCGTGGCAGGGGATGGCGGCGCTGCACCGGCCACAGGCGAGCGCTGGCTGGATGCGGAGCGCAAGACCGTGTCTGCGGCGGCGGTGCGATCGGTCGAAGTGCAACGCCTGCTTGAACAGGTGGCCAGTCACGAGACAGCGGACGACCTTGTCGCGGCGCGCCAGCTCCTGCACCAACTGCTCATCCGTCGTGACGCGGAGGACGTGCGCGCCTTTGTGGAGCGGAAAATCGGCGAGATCAACACAACGTTGCTTTTCAGCAATCGGGCCATGCCCGAAAAAGTGCGCCACCGGGTCGTGTCCGGCGATCTGATCAGCAAGTTGGCCAAACGTTTCGGCACCACGCAAGCGTATCTGCTGCAGGCCAACGGCATTGACCGGCCCGACCGCCTGCGCATCGGCCGCGAGATCTGGGTGCTCGACAAGCCGGCTTTTGAAGTGATGGTTTTCAAGCAAGCGGCCACCGCCGTGCTCGTGCTCAACGGCCAGTTCTGCAAACGATATGCGGTCGGCTTGGGCCCCGCCGCCGACATTCCGGCCGGCACGTACGCCGTGCGCAACAGGGTGCTCCAGCCCGCCTACCGCTTGCCGGACGGTGGCGAGGTGCCGTTCGGCCACCCGCGAAACATCCTGGGCACACGCTGGATCACGCTTTCAGCAACCGGCGAGACCCCGCCCGCGCGATTGCTCGGACTGCATGGCACATGGGACGTGTCCTCACTCGGCCGCGCGTCCGATACCGGCCGCGTGCGTTTCAGGAATGCGGACATCGAGGAGTTGTGCGTGCTGCTGCCGGACGGGACACCGGTCTCCATCGTCGAATGAGCGGAGACGAGTAAGAAGTAAAAGGTAAGC
>JAGOBZ010000010.1:0-13994 GCA_017999015.1 Kiritimatiellia bacterium | reverse complement strand
CGCGTCCGATACCGGCCGCGTGCGTTTCAGGAATGCGGACATCGAGGAGTTGTGCGTGCTGCTGCCGGACGGGACACCGGTCTCCATCGTCGAATGAGCGGAGACGAGTAAGAAGTAAAAGGTAAGCCCTCCGCGCGGCCGTGCCGCGAATGATCGAGGGGGTAACTTTCAACGCTCAACTTTCAACGTTCAACGCTCAAGTTATGGACGAGAGGTAATAAGTGGTCGCACATGCAGACGCGAAACCATACTTTTTCCTTCTTCCTTCTTCCTTTCTACTTACACCGTGGGCAGTCCCCATTCCGTCAGTTTGGACGCAATAAACGCGACGCTCTGATCGTGCGTGGCGCGTGCGCCGAGCGCTGCCGGCAGCACCGGACCGCAGGCGAAACGGATCGGCTTATTGGGATCGACCTCGCCGAAATCCTTGATCCATTTACCGGTCTTGAGGAAGTCGGTCTTGACCGCCAGCGGCACGACCGGCACGCCGGCGCGCTCGGCCAGCTTCGAGCCCAGCGTGTTGAATTTCTTGCCGTCGAAGACCGCCTGGCGCGTACCCTGCGGGAAAAGCAGGACCGAATAGCCCTCGGCCAGCCGCTGCGCACCGACCTCCAGCACGGTTTTTAAGTCCTCGCGCGCGTTTTTGCGCGTCACCGGAATACAGCCGACATGCAGGGCGGCCTTTCCGACCAGCGGGATCTCGGTCAGGCTTTTTTTAAGGATGATCGCGAGCCGGCCGAAGGAGAGCAGTGTCGTGGGGAAAACCATCGTTTCAAGTGTGCTCATGTGGTTGGCGACATACACGACCGGCCCGTCATACGCGGCGCGCTGCTCAAACCCCTCGAAGGTCACCACGCCGCCTAGTTTCTCGGCAAACGCCACCGAAGCCATGCAGGTGCGCGCCCACTCCTCATGGTCAAAGACGCGGAACAGGCGCTTGTAGGCGCACCGCCAGACAATGCGGATGATCGTGAACGCATACCGGAACGAGTTGAGCGGCGAGATGCGCAACGTCGCCGCTGGACGGGCGGCGGCGGCCGTCTCGTAACGGCCTGTCGTGCGCAGAGCCTGTTGGAATTCTTGGTAGGTGCTCATAGCAGAATGAAACTATTCTCACTGAAGCATGATCATGGTGCCGATCCAAGGCGGCGGCGGCGGGGGTGGCGGCGGTGTGAGCGTCAAGTGCAGGAACGGATCGCCCAGATAGCCATGTCCGCGCACGGCGTCGTTCATCCAGGTGACGCCGGCGCCCACCAGGACGCCGTTCGTCCCGCCCGGCACCAGATTCGTGGCGACCGAACCGGAGGTTTCCTCCAGCGGCCAATAACCGATAAGATCCGCGCAGGCCGTGCCGCAGAGCGCTGAAATGAAAACAGCCGAAAGCGTAACGATGCGTTTTGTCATGAACTTAGCGGCCTCCCTGTACCTCATTCCCTGATTGCCGATCATCTGCTGCCGATGGCCGATAGTATTCCCGATACCTGTTCCCGTGACAAGCCCGAAACGGGGACTCCTTCCAGGGGACTCCTTCCTGATTGCATGTGAGAGGCTGAATGGCGTATCCTATCTGCCTTTTCGGAGCAAAGCATGAGCGATAAAAAAGTGTCGATGGCGGATTTCGAGTCGCTGCTGAACGCGCAGTTGAGCACCTATCGCAAAGGGTTCAACCCCGGGGACCGGGTGCGCGGGACGGTCAGCAACATCAACAACCAGTATGTGACGTTGGATGTCAACGCGAAGCGCGAGGGGCTGGTCCCGCTCGCGGACATGACCTTGGAGGACGGCACGCTGCGCTGCGCGATCGGCGACACGGTCGAGGTGATCTTCGCCGGCATGCAAAACGGCGCCTTCCTCTTTTCCGGCAGCATCAATGCCAAGCAGGTGGTCGACCGCACGCTGGCGGACGCCTACCAGCGCCAGATGCCGGTTGAAGGACGCGTGGAAAAGGAGATTAACGGCGGCTACGAGGTGACGGTCGCCGGCAAGCGTGCCTTCTGCCCGTTCTCGCAGATCAACCTCTTCCGCCAGGAAGGTGCTGAGTACATCGGCCACACCTTCAATTTCCTGATCTCTGAATACGGCGATGACGAGCGCGGTCCGAACGTGGTCGTCAGCCGCCGCGCCCTGCTGGAGAAAGAGCGCGAGGCGCAGCGCGAAGAGCTGGTGGCTGACCTGTATGTCGGCATGGTCGCCACCGGGACGGTGACGCGTATTGTGGAGTTTGGCGTGTTCGTCGATCTCGGCGGCGCGGAGGGCTTGATCCCGCTCAAGGAGATCGCCTGGGGGCGCGACGTGAAACCTGAGGATGTGGTCAAGGTCGGCGACCGGGTCGATGTGCAGATCAAGGATCTGGACTGGGAGCGCAACCGTATCTCGCTCAGCCTGCGCGGTGCGCAGGGGGATCCCTGGAACGACGCGGTCGCGCGGTTCCCGCAAGGCACGACCTTCATGGGCACGATCACGAAGCTCGAGCGTTTCGGCGCGTTCGCCCAGCTCGTTCCCGGCGTCGAGGGGTTGATCCCGATCGGCAAGCTGGGCGGCGGACGCCGCCTGATGTCCGCGCGCGAAGTCGTGACCGAAGGCCAGGAGCTGCTGCTGCAGGTCGACAGCGTGGATCTCGAGCGCCGCCGCTTCAGCCTGCGGCCGGTGGATGAGCGCATCAAGGCGCTGCAGCCCGGCGAACTGGGCGAAGGCGCGAAGGTCGAGGGCCTCGTCGAGTCGATCCAGCCTTTCGGAATCTTCGTGCGTCTCTCGGAGGAGAAGACCGGGCTGCTGCACATCAGCGAAACCGACATCCCCAAGGGCGGCAATTCGGCCGCGAAACTGGAGCGTCAGTTCCCGCCGTCGAGCAAGATCGAGGTGGTGGTCAAGTCGGTCGAGGGGGACCGCATCTCACTCACGCTGCCGGGTAAATGGGAGACGCGTGGCGGCGGCGAGGCAGAGGACGACGTTTCAGCTTGGCGTTCCGCCAGCACAAGCGCAGGCGGTTTCGGATCGCTCGGTGACGCCTTCGCGGATCTCAAGCTGTAAGTCCCGTAATCGGAAGGACTGGTAGGGACGCCTCGCCGAGGCGTCCGCGGCGGTCTCGGCGAGACCGCCCTACCGGTTTCACGCCTGACTCGCGGATGAACTTTCACTCGTAAAAAACCGGTGTTTTTGGTTTTACAGAGTACTAGTCATTGAGCACGCCGACAGCGAAACGATCACGTCCCGCGTAGTCCCGGTGGATGGCCACTTCGGAAAAGCCATGCTCTTCCAGCAGTGTGCGCAACGCCGGCCCCTGGTCGTCGCCGATCTCGAAAAACACGCCGCCGCCGGCCTTCAGCACCATGACTGCGTCCAGCAGCAGGGCGCGGTAAACCCGCAGTCCGTCCGGGCCGCCATCCAGCGCCAGCCGCGGTTCATGGTCGCGGATATGGCGTTCCAGGCCGTCGACGGTTTGCGACGGGATGTAGGGGGGATTCGAGACCAGCACGTCCACGCTGGCCGGGTCAAACTCGCCGCATCCTTCGCTCTCGGCGAACAACACGCGCTCAGCGAGTCCGGTCAGGGTTGCGTTCTCGCGCGCCAGCGCCAGCGCTTCAACGCTCACGTCCAACCCCACGAACACACCGTCGCGCAACGCGCGGGCCAGGCTGAGGATGATGCAGCCGCTTCCGGTGCCGACATCCACCACCAGCGGCTTCGGCGTCTGGCTGATCTGCCGCGATGCCAGGACGAGATCCACAAGCTGTTCGGTTTCTGGCCGCGGGATCAAGGCGCGCCGGTCGACCTTCAACGTCAGGTCGCGGAACTCCCACCGGCCCAGCACATACTGCACCGGCTCGCCGTCAGCCACGCGCCGCAGCCCGCGGCGCAACGCATCCACAACGCGCGTCTGCGGCACCGCGTCAAGATACCGATACAGTTCCAGCCGTCCACAATTGAAGAGGCGCGCCGCCAGCAGCTCGCACACCGTACGGGCGTCAGGAACCGCGCGGCCACGCAGATAAGCATCGCCCAGAACGATCAGCTCACGTAACGTTTTGGGCGTCTCGCTCATCCGGCCTCCGGCATCAGAACGGCGTCGGATCATCCATCGGCTCGACGCCTCCGCCGCTCTCGTATTCGATCGTCGTGCCGTCACCCTCCTTCTTGTCGATGCGGAAAGCTTCGAGGTCGACGAAATACTTGCCCTGCCATTCACGACAGCGCACGCGGAAAGCGACGCTGACCCGTTCGCCAAGCGTCACGTTGTCCAACTGCGCGGCGCGCTCCTTGACGCAGGAGAACTTGACGTCCTGCGGGTAATCATCCTCCATCGTCAAAAGGAATTCACGCTTGGTGAAGCCGCTGGCAAAAGTCATGGGCTCGAAAATAGTTTTGACCGTTCCGGTCATTTCATATGTGTTGCTGGCCATACGATAGGAATCCTTCTCGTGACGTTCATGCAGCTGAAAAACAGCACCCGTGCAATACGTCTCATTGAACCATATTCGGACTGCCCACTGCAATCTTCTCTTGTGTCACCGGCGTAATCCCGAATTCTCCTTTCTCCCTCTTCCTTTTTCCCTCCTCCTTTCTCCTTCCCTCCTCCTTTCCGCATCCGGTATACTTTGTGTGTCATGATGACAACCGAACCCATCCGCCATCTCCTGATTGTCGCCGGCGGCGGCACCTATCCCGCCTGTCTGGCCGCCGGCGCGCGAAAAGCCGGCGTTCCGCGTATCACCATGCTGGCGCTGCGCGGCTCGACCGACCGCGCCACTGTCGCGCTGGCGGACGCATACGTCTGGTTCGGCGTGGGCGAGATCCAGCGCATTTTCGAATGGGCCGCGCGCATGGATTTCTCCCACGGCATCATGGCCGGCGGCATCACCCCGCTCGCGCTCTTCAGCACGCGCTTTGACGCGCTCGCGCGCACTTGGCTTAAAGATCTGCCCGCCAAAAACGCGCACACGATCTTCGGCCGGATCGCGACCGAGATGGAGCACATCGGGATCCGCGTGCTGCCGGCCTCTTGTTACATGGACGATCACATTCCCGGCGTGGGGCTGCTCACCCGCCGCGCGCCTGACGAGCGCGAGGCGCGCGACATCGCCTTCGGACATCAGGTCGCGCGCGACATCTGCGGCCTGGACATCGGCCAGACGCTGCTTGTGAAGGATGGCATGGTGTTGGCCGTCGAGGCATTCGAAGGCACCAATCAGGCGATCCGCCGCGGCGGCAAACTGGGTGGACGCGGCGCCGTGGTGGTCAAAGTCGCGAAGGCGGGCCACGACATGCGCTTCGACATCCCCGTGATCGGCGCGAAGACCATCGCCGTGCTGCGCCGCGCCGGCGTCTCGGCGCTCGCTTTCCAGGCCGGACGCCTGGTGCTGCTCGACCGTTCGGCCGTGATCGCCGCCGCCGACCGCATGAACCTCGCGATGGTCGGCCTCGACTCCGGCCTGCCGCCCGCACCGCTCAGGCCCGCATGAACGACACCCTGAAAATTCTGATCTGTGCCGGCGAGGTGAGCGGCGACATACACGCCGCCGCCCTGATGCGCGCTCTGCGCACCGCAGCGGGCAGGCCGCTTGTCTTCCGCGGCTTCGGCGGCGATGCCATGCGTAACGAGGGGGCCGAGCTGCTTTATCACACCGACCGCATCGCGATCATCGGCATCACCCCGGTGCTGCTCAACCTGCCGTTCCTGCTGGGTATGATGCGGCGCATGAAGCGTGAGATCGTCGCCTGGAAGCCTGATCTTGTGCTCACGGTGGACTATCCCGGCATGAACCTGCGCCTCGCCCGCTTCGCGCATGACCGCGGCATCAGAACGGTCCACTACATCTGTCCGCAGGTCTGGGCCTGGCACCGCGGACGAATCCCGAAACTCGCGCGCATGCTCGACCAGTTGCTCTGCATCCTGCCGTTCGAGCCCGCGCTCTTCAAGCAGACGCCGCTTGACGTGCGTTTCACCGGACATCCGTTGGTCGACCGCGTCGCCGAAACGCGAGCCGAGCCACCGGCCGCGCTCCCGTGGGACGGCGCGTACCGTATCGCGCTGCTGCCGGGTAGCCGCGCCGGCGAGATCACGCGCATCCTGCCGCGCCTGCTGGCCGCAGCCGTCCTGCTTGACGAGCGTTTGGACGGCGATTGTTCATTCATCATCCCCGCGCCCACCCCGGCCATGCGTGCGCTCGGCGAGGCGGTCGCCGCCCGTGCCCGCGTCCGGCCCGCGCGCCTTACTTTCGTCGATGGGCAGGCGCGCCATGTGATGCTCCAAGCGCACGCTGCGGCGGTCGCCTCCGGCACGGCCACACTGGAGGCCTGCCTGATGCGCTGTCCCACCGTGCTGGTTTACACGGCCAGCCGCGTGACGTATTGGGTTGCGCGCTGGCTTGTCAAGGGCGTCAAGCACCTGGGACTCGCCAACATCATTGCCGGCCGCGAGGTGATGCCTGAACTCCTGCAGGACGCCTTCACGCCGCAACGCCTCGCCGACCAGCTCCAGCGTTATTTGGCAGACACCGGTGAACGCGCGCGAGCCTTGACGGCGCTCGACGAGACGATCGCCCTGCTGGGCGCCGGTGACGCCTCGGCCCGTGCCGCCGATGCGATCATGGCTGCAACGCATCCGCACCCGAGTTGAATCGCACCCTGCTTTATGAGTTTGTCACCCGCAAACTTTTGTGCCACACTGTCCGGCAACGACCGAAAGACGGTTTATATCTTTGGAGGAACACTCGAATGAAGCATGTGCGAATGATGGTGGCGGCTCTGGCCGCAGGGACGGCGGCGACGGTGATGGCTGGGCTTTACGGCGACACGCCGGATGCGCGGCATGCGTGGGCGGTGCATGACATGAACCGGCCGGCACCCAAAAAGATCGCGGCAGAGCCGGGCCAGCCGCCGTCAGACGCGATTATCCTTTTTGACGGCACCTCGCTCGACAAGTGGGAGAGCACCAAGGGCGAGCCGACCAAATGGCGTTTGGCGGACGGTGCGCTCGAGTCGGTCAAAGGTGCCGGCTACATCCGGACCAAGGAGTCGTTCGGCGACTGCCAGTTGCACATCGAGTGGGCGGCACCCGTTAAGGTCGAGGGCCAGGGTCAGGGCCGCGGCAACAGCGGTGTCTTCCTGATGGGCAGCTACGAAATTCAGGTGCTGGATTCTTATGAGACGGAAGTCCTGCCGGACGGCAGCAACAAGAACCCCAACTATGCCGACGGCCAGGCCGGCTCGATCTACGCCGAGAATCCGCCGCTGGTGAACGCCTGCCGCAAGCCGGGCGAATGGCAGACCTACGACATCGTGTTTCATCAGCCGATCTGGGAGGGTGAGACGTTGAAGCGGCCGGGGTCGATCACGCTTTTCCACAACGGCGTGTTGGTGCAGGACCACTGGGAGATGGAGGGCATGACCACGCACTGCCGCCGTCGCCCGCTCGCGCCGCATCCGACCAAGTTGCCGCTGCAGCTCCAGGACCACGGCAATCCGGTGCGCTTCCGCAATATCTGGCTGCGCGAGATTCCCTCGCGCTACGCGAACACCACGCACGGCGGACCGGCCGCCAACGAGGCGGACGTGATGGCGCTGCGGCGCGAGACGGCGGCCAAGCTCTATGCGCAGGCCAATCCCGCCGATCCCAACAAGGCGGCGGCGCTCCACCGTTTGCTGGAAGTCATCTCCTACGAAAAGACGGACGCCCGCATCAACGAGGTGAAAGCGATCGCGGGCGCCTATCTCGCCGAGCTGGACGGACTGGACAAGCAGAAGCTGGAAGGCCGCAAGGGTGAGATCATCGGCGTACGCAACGCCTGCAACGTCCTGATCCGCAACAAGGTGCTGCCCGAAGAGTGCACGCTGCGCGCCGGGCTCCAGAAGATCATCGACGCGCAGGGCTTCGAGAAAAAGAAGTAAGCCGGACTGCGCGGCCATGCCGCGAATGATCGAGGGGATAACGTTCAACGCTCAACGTTCAACGTTCAAGTTATGGAAGAGCCATGACCAACAGCCTGGAAGACTACCTGGAGACCATCTACCTGCTGGTGCAGGCGAACGGCGGCGCCCGTGTGCGCGACGTGGCGCTGGCGCTGCATGTCAAGATGCCTTCGGTCATCAAGGCTGTGCTGGAACTCAAAAAGCATGGCTACGTCACCCAGGAGCCGTATGGCGCCGTGGACCTGACCGAGGCCGGCGCGCGCGCCGCCAGCGAGATTCTCGGCCGCCATACGCTGCTCAAGAAATTCCTGATACTGATCAAGGTTTCCGACGAAACGGCGGAGAAGGATGCCTGCGCGATGGAGCACTTTCTCAGTCCGGAGACCCTGGCCCGCATCACGGAGTTTGTCAAAGCGAATTCGCGCAAAGGGAGGGCCGGCCGGTGAAAACGCGAACGAGGGTCACCCGCATGTTGGCGGCGGCCTGTCTGCTGGGCGCGGCATGCGCGGCGAAGGCGCGCGTGGGCGAGAGCGTCGCGCAGAGCGAGACGCGCTACGGCGGGGCCGGCGAAGAGCAGGACGACGCGGCGCGCATGATTCTGGCGAATGCGCGCAACATCGTCTACCGCCACGGCGACTGGGTCATCACGGCGGCGACCGTCAACGACGTGACGCTGCGCATCCAGTATGAAAAAGCCGCCACCCGGCAGTCGCGCACGCGGCTCACAAAAGAAGATGTGAAGGAGATCCTCGAGGCCGAGGATGCCGGGGGCTGGACGGTGTTCAACGAGCAGACGCGCCAGACCGGCAAGGTCTACACCGGCGAGAGCCATCCGCCACCGGCGATGAAGTCGGCTTCCGGGCTCACCGCGCGCTACCGTGTCTTCAGCGTGGTGGTCGACCACCCGCAGGCCGTGCGTCATGAGGCGGGGCTCCTGCCGCAGCAGGAGGTGCGCCGGCCGGCCGGCCGGCGCGTGGCGCTTTGAGTGGTCGCAATCGTCATCGGCTGGTGGGCAACGACCGGTCTGTGGAGTGCGGGAGCTTGCTCCCGCTTTCCAAAGCGGCGGCAAGCCGCCGCACTCCAAAATGGCGGCGCACCCGCCAACCGCTGCTCAATCCAGCGTGTGGACCAGCAGGCCGGAGCGCAGCTTGGGCTCGAACCAGGTGCTCTTGGGCGGCATGATCTGGCCCGCGTCCGCGATATCCATCATCTGGGCGACGGTCACGGGGTACATCGAAAAGGCCACCGCGTCGCGGCCGCCGTCCACGCGGCGGGTCAGCTCGCCGGTGCCGCGGATGCCGCCGACAAATGAAATACGCATGTTGGTGCGCGGATCGCCGATACCCAGCACCGGCGCGAGCAGGCGGTCCTGCAGCACGCTGACGTCGAGACGGCCCACGGGGTCGGCCTCAACTTCTTCCCACGCGAGCGCGTACCAGCGTCCGGCGAGATACATGCGCACTTCGCGCGGACCGGTCGGCTCGGCACCGACAGCCGGGGCCGTGGTGAAGATATTCGAGACCTGCGCCAGAAAGGCTTCGGGCGCGAGTCCGTTGAGGTCGGCGACGCAGCGGTTGTAGGGCAGGATACGCAACTGGCTCTCCGGAAAGAGCACGGCGAGGAACCAGTTGTATTCCTCACGACCGGTGTGGGCCGGGTTCGCGGCGCGGCGCTGCTGGCCGGCACGGAAGGCGGCGGCAGCACGGTGGTGGCCGTCCGCGACATAGGCCAGCGGGACGTGGCCGAACGCCTCGATCCACGGGGCGACATCCTCTTCGACGCGCCAGACTGTGTGGCGCACGCCGTCAGGTGCAGTGAAATCGTAAAGCGGTGCCGTCTGCTGGATCGCGGCGACCCGCGCGTCGAGCGCGGCGGTGTCGCGGTAGGTCAGGAAGACCGGGCCGGAGTTGGCGTTCAGTTCGAGGCAGTGGCGCGTGCGGTCATCTTCCTTGTCCTTGCGGGTCTTCTCGTGCTTGCGGATGATGTCGCGGGCGTAATCGTCGATATGGCAGCAGGCGACCACGCCGGTCTGGCTGTGGCTCCCCATGATTTGGCGGTAGACATAAAGCCGTTCACCGGTCTCGCGCAGCAGCGTGCCGCGCGCCTGCAGGTCGCGGAAGGCCTTGGCGCCTTGCGCGTACACGGCGTCATCGTGAACGTCCACGCTGTCCGGCAGGTCAATCTCGGGGCGCGAGACGTGCAGGAAGCTGTCGGGGTTGCCGGCTGCCAGGGCGCGCGCCTCGGCGGTGTCGACCACGTCGTACGGCACGGCGGCGAGCACGGCGGCTTTCTCGGGGGCAGGACGCAGGGCGGCGAACGGTTTGATCTGCATGGGTTCTCCTAAAAGAAGACGGCGGGCCTTGGCTTGCCCGCCGCGCGTGTGACAGCGCCGCAGGCGCTGCCGAACCATAGAAACAACGGTTAGAAACTCGCGTTGATGATCGGGCAGAAGGGCACGCGGCCGCTGCGGATGATATTGATCAAGCCGATCTGGTAGCCGTGCATATCCTCCACACGGTTAATCAGTCCGATCTGGAAGCCTTCGGCATAGTCGGCCAAATTCACCAGGCCGGCCTGAAACCCGTAGAGGCTTTGCGCCTCATTCCAAAGGCCCGTCTGCAAACCCAGCGCGTCACCCAGCCCGGTCGAGTTGTAGCAACCGACCTGCCAGCCCGCGAGGGTGTCGGCGACATCATTGCGAAACAGGTTGATTTGGATGCCGTTGTAATACTGGGAACGACCGATTAAACCGATGTCCAGTCCCGTCACCTGCTCGCACTGGCCAGAAGGGAGATTCAGACGGAGCCCGACGACATCGATATCCTCCACGTCGTTGAAGGCAAACCAGACCGGCCAACGCACCTTTTCAGCGGCACTGGCGCCAAACACAACCAACCCTGCCATCAGCAAACCGAACAGCACTTTTTTCATGATCACCTCGTGTCACGTGTGGAAATGGCATTACGGCAACCCCGGAGACCGGGTAGAAAACCGTAATTAATGATCTACTATACCCGATTCCCGCCGCTATGGCAAACAGGAGAATGCTGTTTTTTTCCATGCCTTTTTCCGTGTCCGGATGACCGGTTATCCTTGGCGTTGCATCGAGTCGCACCTGTGCGTTAATATGTCCCGCCATGAGCGCAGAGCATGCTTCACAAAGCGGCGGCAAACCGCCATGGATACGAGTCGCGATCGGGCAGAACGACACCTTTAGCGCCACCAAAAAACGTTTGCGCGCCTACGGGCTCCACACCGTCTGTGAAGAGGCTTTCTGCCCGAACCTCGGCCGCTGCTGGAAGCACGGCCGCGCGACGATCATGCTGCTTGGCGACCGGTGCACACGCGGATGCCGGTTTTGCAATGTGGACAAGCACAGCGTTCTGCCGCCCGACCCTGACGAACCCGCGCGTGTGGCTGCCGCCGTCAGCGAGACCGGACTCAAAGAGGTGGTTCTCACGTCGGTCACACGAGACGACCTGCCGGACGGCGGCGCGGCGCATTGGGCGCAAACCATTGAGGCGGTCCATGCTGCCGTGCCCGGCATCCTGGTCGAGGTGCTGGTGCCCGATTTCAACGGCACCCCCGACGACATCGCGACGGTCGTGCATGCCCGGCCTGACGTCTTCGGCCATAATCTGGAGACCGTGCCGCGCCTCTATCCGCTGGCGCGGCCGCAGGCCGATTACGCGCGGTCGCTCGCCGTTTTGCGGCAGGCGGCCGAGGCCGGCATGATTGTCAAGACCAGCCTGATGCTGGGACTCGGTGAAACCCTCGCAGAAATCGAGCAGACCCTGCGCGACGCCCGTTCCGCCGGCTGCGACATCTTCTACGCCGGACAGTATCTCCAGCCCAGTCCGCGCCACCTGCCGGTCGAACGCTACGTGGAACCGTCCGAATTCGACCGTTTGCGCGAGGCGGCCATGGCGCTAGGGTTCGGCTATGTGGCCAGCGCACCGCTCGTAAGAAGTTCCTACCATGAGGACGGGCAAACCGACTTCGTCCGGCAACAGCCGCCTCCCCTTAACGAAGCGTGTAAATAGGCTCACTGAACGCACACCTACCAACCGCCGGTACGGTGTGTGGGCTAGAAACGTCAGTAGGTCAGTAATAGTCGATCATGAACGATCTCGTCTTCAAGCGTTTCGCCCTCGCGCTGAAACCGTCTTAACATGCTACGCCCGCAATTGACGAATACCTCGCGCTCAAACAAACCCTCCGGAATATCGAGCATGCAATCCACACGGCCTGATTTCTTGGTCCCGTCAATGCTCAGCGCGACGCGGACACCGCGGGTTTTGCAAGCCATTATAGATCGCATGAGCCGGGGAAGTGAGAAATCCTGGCCCTGATACAGGATGGCTTGGCTACAGACGTAAGGAGGGTCACAGTAAACTAAATCTCCTTCCATCGCCATTCCCATGGCCGCTTCAAAATCCAAGTTCTCGAAGCTAGCCCCTGATGTTCGGCGCTTCCAAATCTGTACGCGCTCAGCGAACGATGCGGGAGAAATCGGATCATGTATCCCACAAGGTGTCGATATGTAGCCGTCCTTCTTACGGAAGCGGACGACACCCCCGTAACATGAACGGCAGATAAACAGTAGGTCGGCACCGTTCGGCCGCGCATTATAGCGAGCTTTAATCTGTTCGTATCCTTCCGGCCTACTGAGTTTGTGATACTCTTTATAGCGGTCGCGATACCACTCCGTAACCAACACGGGGTCTCTCTGCAACGTCTGCCAAATCTCGATCAACGGCGTGAACACATCCGCCCCGACCGCTTTCGGAGGCTGCAACGCACCCAGCACCGCCCCACTTCCCAAAAACGGCTCGCGGTATGTGCGAATGTCCGTCGGGAAAAACGACGCGATCTCATGGGCGAACCGTTGTTTGTTACCGATCCATTTAAGGAGCTGTACCTTGAACGCAGATACATGCTGAAAGGCTGTTCCATAAAAAATATCAAGCGTATCTTCCTTAACTTTCATGAGCGCAGTATATCCTGATTTGGGATACAGGTCAACTATATCCTATACTGGGATACGTGAAACGAAACAGATACGCTGACTGCGAACAACACCTACGGCGCATTTTGCGTGATACCCGAATGTCTAAGGGCATCAAACAAGAAGAACTGGCGGAAGTGCTCAAGGTGCCGCAGTCCTTTGTCAGCAAGTACGAGTCCGGCGAACGAATGCTGACTTTTGTCGAAACGGTATCAATCTGCCTTGCCATGGACATCACCCCGGATACGCTCTTAAAGGAGTACTTGCCTCACCATGAAACCTGACATGCGTTTTGTTGGCCTTCCGAAATATTTTGGGCCTCGGTCCGTTTGATCGGGCAGGAGTGCGGTTACGCTAAGGCAAAAAAACTGACCATTCCTACACGCGAGAAGGTCGAAGCTGTTTTTTCACGCCTTAACCTCGATGCGGCAGCACTCGATCAGTCACTAGGCGGTAAGCGAACCATGTGGAAGATGATCGTGGACTATTTGACATATTGCGCGACGGTTCTGCACGACCATTTTGACACCAACCTCATGGATGCTGCAGCGGCAAAGCGCGAGTTTAATACGCTCAAGAAAAAACTCCATCCAAAGTGCCCGTTGCCGATGAACAAACAAAAGGGAGCAAAGAAAGCTCCGGCCTATTTCACCGGTATAATCAATATGTTGATCGAAGCGAATGCAGATGGCGCACCATGCGATTTCGACCCGAGGGCATTGGTAACAGTCTCGAAAGGCGGCGTGCCCATTCGTACATTTGCTCGCAGAATGGACGGCGGTTTCCCTTCGATCACAAACCCCCTCGCCATATGGGAAGTGAAAGAGTATTACTACACAACCACCTTTGGCAGCCGTGTTGCCGACGGTGTTTATGAAACACTTCTCGATGGCATGGAGATAGAAGAACTTGAAGCTTCTGAGGAAATGAAGGTGCTGCACTACTTGATGATTGACGCTCATTACACATGGTGGGAGTGTGGCAAGTCCTATCTGTGCCGAATCGTCGATATGCTTCACATGGGTTATGTTGACGAGGTCCTCGTCGGCAAGGAAGTCATCAGCCGCTTGCCCGAACT
>JAGOBZ010000009.1:16091-22143 GCA_017999015.1 Kiritimatiellia bacterium | reverse complement strand
GTCGTCGGCCGGACGCCGCGCAAGCGCCTTCGCGATCCGGGCGTCGGTCTTGGGGTCGGCCAGCTTGATCAGGCTCATGCGCGCCGCGTCCGCCAGCGCGTCGTCCGCCTGGCTGAGCATCTCGATCAGGGCGTCCGCATCCTCAGCGTCGCCGAGGTCGCCCAGTCCGGCGGCGGCAGCCAGCCGGGAGGGCGCATCCACGCCGTCCTTCAGCGCGGCTCGCACCACCGGTGCGCCGGCGCGCTTCTTGGCATGGACCAGAGCCTGCACGACGGCGAGGCGGCCCTGCGGCTCGAGCGCTTTCATCAAAGCTTCGCCACGCCGTTTCAACAGTTTGTCCGGGAGCTGGGCGGTGAGGCGGGCGGCGGTGCCGCGCCACTCTTCCGAGGCATGGTTCAAGGCGGCGGGCAGCAGCGTGTGCGCGCGGTCGGGGTCGGCGGCGATGCGCGCGCAGAAGGCGGCCAGCCGGATGTGGTCCGCCAGGCGGGCATCGTCCGAGAGCCGCGCATAGAGTGCGAGCGCCTGTTTCTCGTCGCCGCGCGCGAGCAGCGTCTCCGCCGCCGCGAGCGTGGCGTCGGCCGTAACCGCGTCCTGCGGCGCGGCAGCCAGCGCGGCCAGCGCGCCGGGGGTGGCGAGCTTGCCGAGGTAGGTGAGCGCGGCGGAGCGCACCGGTTGCGGACGGCCGGCCAGCGCGAGGATCGCGGCTTCGGCGGCGGCGTCCGTGCGGCGGGTCAGGGCGGCGATCACGCCGGCCTGCTCGCGTCCGTCCAGCGTGGCGAGCGCGGCGCGCAAGGCAGCGTCGGCTTCGGGCAGGCCGAGGGCTTCCAGAAGCAGGCAGGCGTTGTCGAAAGTCTCGGGACGCGCGAGCTGCGCCGCGAGCGTCGGGATGGCGGCGGCGGTGGCACCGGCCAGCAGCGTCTGGCGCGCGCTGTCCTTTTCGGCCGGGGTGCCATCGGCAAGCTGGCGGAGCAGCGCGGACTCGTCGGCGGCGGATACACTCGTCGCGAACAGAGCGGCCACACCCAGAAACAGACGGGCGATCGCGCGTGTGAGCGGATGGACGGGGAGACAAACAGTGGACATGGTGCAACCTCGTGCGGGGTTAGATGGACCAAGGGGAGCGGTTCGAACGGTGGATGAGGCGGTTGGCCTCGGCGTCCTTGACAAACGCGAGCGCGGCGGGATCGAAGGTGAGTTCGCGGTTCAGGTGATAGGCGATCGTGGCGGCATGGCAGGCGACGTGCGTGATGTGCAGCGCGTCAGCCGGCGCGGTCGGGGTCTGGCGCGACCTGACGCAGACGATGAACTCGGCCGGGTGGGCCACCGGGCGCATCCAGCTTTCGGACTGGATGGCGCGGTTTTCCAGCAGGGTCGGCGAGGAAACCTGGATGTCGCCCGAGTCGTCGGTCTCGACCCAGCCCTCGTCGCCCTCGAAGCGCACGGCGCACGAGTTACGGAAGCCCTTCTGGCGCATCACCACCTGAATGCCGTCGGCATACCAGGCGTGCAGGGTGGTCTCGTCGATCGGCTTGTAGCGCACCGGCGTGGTGTGCTCGCGGTTGAGCACCATCTGGCAGAGGTCGAGGGTGTGGCTGCCCCATTCGGTGAGGTCGCCGTGGTAGTCGTATTCGCCGTGCCAGCGCTTGAGATAGGCGTTGTTGTAGGGGCGCCAGGGGGTGGGGCCGAGCCACATGTTCCAGTCGATTTCGTCAGCCGGCGGCAGCGGTTCCTCGGGCAGGAAGTGGTTGGCTGCCGAACGTCCCATGCCTGCCATGCCGGCGTGCAGCGTGTGCAGACGGCCGAGGCGTCCGCTCTTGGCCAGCGACATGGCGGTCATAAAGTTGCCGACGGTGCGGCGTTGCACGCCGCCCTGATACACGCGGCGGTAGCGCGCGGCTGCCTTCACGACGGCATCGCCCTCGTGGATCGAGAGCGAGATTGGCTTTTCGCAGTAGACGTCTTTGCCGGCCTGCATGGCATAGATCGCGAGGCGCGCATGCCAGCGGTCACCGGTCGCGATGTAGAGGGCGTCGATGTCAGAGCGGGCGAGCAGGTCACGGAAGTCGCGGTAGGCTTTGCAGTCAGAGTTGCCGTAGAAGGCATCGACCGTAGCTTTGGCGCGTTCGCGCCGTTCGCGTACCGCGTCGCAGACCGCAAGGACGCGCGTGCCGGGCTGGCTCAGGAAGACCGGCAGCATCTGCGTGGCGCGGCCGCCGTTGCCGATGACGCCCAGAGTGACGGTGGCCGACGGTGCAGTCGGATTGGCGCGCGCGGCGGCGCCGGCGCTGGCGACGGTGGTGAATGCGGCGGCGCGCAGCAGGAAGCCGCGCCGGTTGATCGGAGAGCACAACATACAGAAACCCCCTTTGTGGGAACAGTATAGAAGAGGCATCGGTTCGGGTCTTGTAAAACAGCGATTGAAATGTGTATCCGATGCGCATGCCATGAGATGGCAATCGCGGATTGCCGTTTGGGGTTCAGGTCTGATACGATTACGCGGTCAGTGAAATCCTCAGGGACGAGGGTCTGCCGGCGGCTTGCCCGTCGGACTGAGACATAGAACCGTTTAACAAAGGACGTCGATGAAGACAGGGATGATGATGGTGATGGCGATGGTGGCAACGGGTCTGATGGCGCAGGAGGCACCCGTCGCCGTGCAGGAGGAGAATTCAGAAGCCGGATGGGGGATGGAAGCCACAGCGGATCTCTTTTCGGCCTATGTATGGCGCGGGTGCGTGTACAATGACCGCCCGGTCTTTCAGCCTGCGGCCGAGTTGACCTACGCCACGGCGGATTACGGCACGTTCGGCGCCGGGTTTTGGAGCAATTTCGATCTGACTGACCGCAACCGCCAAGTCGCGGGCGGAGGATTGAACGAGATCGATTATCAACTCTTTTACGGGATTGACGTGGGCGATGTTTCGTTGGAAATCGGGCATTACTGGTATACCTTCCCGCGCGCGAGCGGGCAGGACTATTGGGCCAGCACGCGTGAGGTCTACCTTGACGTAGCCTACAATAATGACTTGGTTACGCCCTTCGCCTGCCTGGCGTACGACTACGCGGACTATGACGGCTTCTACCTGAACGTCGGCCTTAACAAAGAGGTTGCGCTGACCGACCAACTGACACTGGGCGCGGAGGTTTCGCTGGGTGCCGGAGACGACGACTACATGGCGTACGTCGGGACCGACGACGCGGGCCTGATGGATTTCAATGCGGCGGTCTATGCGGATTTCGCGCTGACCGACCATGTGGCGGTCGGCGGCCGCATCGCGTGGATGTCGCTGCTCGACAGCGACGCGCGCGACGCGGAGCCGTATTGGGACGAGGACATGCTGTGGGGCGGCCTTTCGGTGTCGGCCTCCTTTTAACACGCTGACAGATAACAGGCAGGAAAGGATGAAGTCATGAATCAAGCGAACCTCTCACGTTTGTGCACCGTGTCGCGTCGGACCTTTATGGCTGCGGCCGCAGGCGCGGCAGCCGGTTGCGCGACCACACCCAAGGCCGCCTGCCGTGCGGCTGCCTCCGGTGCGCCGATCGCGCTGCCGCCGTTGCCGTACAGCCAGGATGCGTTGGCGCCGCTGATCTCTGCTCAGACGCTGAGCTTCCACTATGGCAAGCACCACCAGGGGTACGTGAACACCCTCAACAAACTGCTGCCGGACTCTCCCTTCGCCGGGCAGTCGCTGGAGGCGGTGGTCTGCGCGACGGCCGGATGTGCGAAACATGCGGCGCTTTTCAATAATGCGGCGCAGGTCTGGAACCACACCTTTTACTGGAAGTCGCTGGCGCCGGCCGGCAGCGGCGGCGCGCCGTCGGCGGCGCTGGCTGCGGCGATCCATGCGGCCTTCGGTTCGATGGAGGCGTGCAACAAGGCGCTGGCCGATGCGGCACTGACCCAGTTCGGCAGCGGCTGGGCCTGGCTCGTGGCGAAGAAAGGCGCGGTCAGCGTGGTCAAAACGCCGAACGCCGAAACGCCGTTCACACAGAAGGGCGTCACGCCGCTGCTGACCCTCGACGTGTGGGAGCACGCCTACTATCTGGACTGGCAGAACCGCCGCGCCGACTATGTGAAGGCGGTGCTGGACAAGCTGGTGAACTGGTCCTTTGCTTCCGCGAACTACGCTGCCGTTAAGAATGAAAAATCTTGCTGATCAGCCGGTTTCGGCGCGCGTCGGGATCCACATCCGCAACCGCCTGATGTCGGGCTTGCTGGTGTTGATCCCGCTCGCGATTACCGTTTTTGTCTTGCGTCTGCTGTTCAACTGGCTGACCGCTTTTGCCCGGCCGCTGCTTCGTCCATGGTTGGGTGAGTTGAACGAGACGGTGCTGGCGCTGATCGCGCTGGTGGTGACCGTCGCGGTGTTGTATGCGGTCGGTCTGGTGGCCACGCATCTGGTCGGACGGCGTCTGATCCATTTCGGCGAGAGCGTTCTGTTGCGGCTGCCGATCGTGAAGACCGTCTATTCCGCCTCGAAGCAGGTGGTGGACGCCTTTTCCGCGACCGGCAAAAGTTCGTTCGAAGCGGTGGTCATGGTGGAATACCCGCGGCGCGGCGCGTATACCATCGGGTTCGTGACGGGAACCATGACAGATCCCGACGGGCAGAAACTTTACGCGGTTTTTGTCGCCACCACGCCGAATCCGACCTCCGGTTTTCTGATCCTCTTCCCGGAAACGGATGTCTGTTTTACGGACATACCGGTGGAGGACGGCATCAAGATGATCGTCTCGGGCGGCATGCTGGCGCCGAAAGGTTTCGGCCGCCGACCGTGCGGCCAGGCGGGCGCTGCCGGACTACAGCAAGGTGCGGATGCTTTGGTACAGCGCGTGGTTGAGGGCGAGCGCGTAGAGTGACGCGAAAAGATCGTCGATCACGATGCCGACGCCGCCGTGGACCGCCTGAAGCTGGCGGGCCGGCGGCGGTTTGATGATGTCGCAGACGCGCGCTACCACGAAACAGAGCGGCACCAGCCAGAGGTGCTGCAGCAGCGGCAGGCCGATGGTGCAGATCGGGAAGAGCATCCATTCGTCCGCGCAGATGCGCCCGTCATCTTTTTTGCCCAGCACGCGCTCGGCGACATCGCACAGCGGCACCGCCAGCAGCGTCATGCCGATGCACACGAGGACCTGCAGGGCGAGCTGCTGCTGCGACACCCACAGGGCGAGCAGCACGCCGGGCAGCGAGCCGACCGTGCCGGGGGCGACCGGAGCGGCCAGCCCGAGGCCGAAGCCGGTGGCGGCGAATACCGACCACTTCTGATACAGCGTGGTGCCGGGGATTGAGGGGAGGGGGAAGTTCATGAGTGCGTTAGTGCATGAGTGCGTTAGTTCATTAGTTCATGAGTGCATGAGTGGATGAGTGGGAAAGTTAGAGGTATTTGGCGGCGGCCGCCGCCAGCAGGCTGCGTTCGCTCTGGTGTAGCGTCACGTGGCCGTGGAGTGGCAGCTCTTTCAGGCGTTCGGCCGCGTAGGTCAGGCCGTTGCTGGACGCGTCGAGGTAGGGGTTGTCGATCTGGTACGGGTCACCGGTCAGGATGACTTTCGTGCCTTCGCCCGCGCGGCTGATCACGGTCTTGACCTCGTGCGGCGTGAGGTTCTGCGCCTCGTCGATGATGATGTACTGCTTGGAGATGGAGCGCCCGCGGATATAGGTGAGCGCCTCCAGTTCCAGCGTGTCGTTGTCGAGCAGTTGGGCAATCCGTTCTTGGGGCGTCAGCAAACGCGGCTGCTTTTTGGCGCCGGCCGGCGGCTGGTCGGGCTGGGTGCGGCGCAGCAGGTAGTCAAGGTTATCGAAGATCGGCTCCATCCAATGGGAGAGCTTCTCCTCCTTGTTGCCGGGCAGGTAGCCGATGTCTTTGCCGAGCGGCACGATCGGCCGTGACACGAGGATGCGGTCGTACAGGTGTTCGCGCTGCACGAGGTGCAGGCCGGCCGCCAGCGCCAGCAGCGTCTTGCCGGTGCCGGCCTGTCCGACGAGCGTGACGATGCTGACGTCGGGATCCATCAGGAGTTCCAACGCCATGCGCTGCTCGATGTTGCGCGA